>DBCE01000099.1:1825-8365 GCA_002292895.1 Phycisphaerales bacterium UBA966 | reverse complement strand
AGATTGCCCTTGGTCTTGTCATGCAGCACCTGGAGCAGATCCATGGCGAACTTGGATCCCTCAAGATCCACCACCACGCGGCCCTGCGGGTCAGCCATGGTGCCAAGCCCCATCACTGCTTGCGATGCAAGCAATCCAACCAGGCTTCGGAATTCTGCTGGTGGCAGCTGCTCGTTGCCGGCTTCGGCAGCGCGGGCATCCATCGCTGCATCCTTCGCGGCAAGTCGGGTGCGCTCTGCCTCGGCTTGCGCCTTCCAGTCACTATCGACATGGATGCTGGGGGCGGGGGCGTCGGACGAGTGCTGGCTGTTCGGGTCGATCATGGTGGTCCTTGTAGGAAGGAGGGGAGTATAGGTCGGTCCCGGCGTACACTTCCCGCGCCCGATGCTTCACCCGATCCGCCAGCGCCCAATCGACACTCTCTGCCGAGTATTTGCGGCGATTGCTGTGCTGGGCACGATGGGAGTGCTTGGCTGCACGCCCTCTCCGGAAGTGGAACAGACCGTTCGGGACGTGGACATCAGCGCGTTTTCAGCGCCGCCCATGGGACCGCTGCCAGAGGTGGTGGCGACACCCATGCCACAAGTCGAGCCACCGGGTGTCACCGAAATTGAACACACCGTCACGCTGGCGGACGGCACCAAGGTGATTCGCAAAGAAGAAGTAGTCACCGCAGTCGATCCCGCCACGGCAGAAGACGACAGCCTATTCATCGATCAAGGCAATCAGCGCACACTGCGGGTGGGGCAGCGTTGGTTGGTGGAGAGTTTGATCGGACAGATCAACGGCCGGCCAATCTTTGCTGAAGAGATCTTCAAGCAGATTGAGGCAGCAGTGCTGTTGGCGTCGCAGGACCCCAATCCCGAATCAGCGCGCACGCAGGTTGACGCGTTGGTACGCCGCGCCTTTCGTCAGCAGGTGGAATCCGAGTTGATTCTTGCGGAAGCAGAGAGCCGGCTTTCGCCGGAAATGAAGGTCGGTTTGCTCAGTTGGCTGCGCGACTTGCAGGAAACCACTATTGCCGAGCGCGGCGGTAACCGCGCCAGCGCTGAAGAGGCGCTCCGCGATGAAATGCAAATGTCCGTTGAGGAGTTTGTCACCTTCCGTAAGAACGCTGAGTTGACCAGGGACATCCTGCGCCGCAAAGTAGAGCCGCGCGTGGTGGTCAGTTGGCGCGATGTGGAACGCTTGTATCGGCAGCGGCATGCGGCATATCAGCCGGATCCGATTTACCGGCTCGGTCGTATTCGCCTGGCAAAGGAGCAGCAGGCGGACAAGATTGAAACGGTGAAGCGGATGATGGCCGAGAAGAAGACCTTCACTGAGATTGCTGATGCCGTCGGCATCCCTGAGCATGGCATGTGGCGCGCAGTCACCGTGACGGACGGCAAAATGATGATTGCCGATATGACCAATGACTTGCAGAAACTCATTGCGCCCCTGCAGCCTGGGATGATTTCCGAGCCGCTTGACGCGCGCACTTCCATGACGTGGTTTGCAGTCATCAGCAAGGAAACGCCGGCACAAATGTCTATCTATGACACGGATTTGCAACTCTCCTTGCGGGGTGAATTGCAAGGAACCCAAGAGCGCATTGAGCAGGCTCGCTACATTCAGTCGTTGCAGAAGCGGTGGCTGGGTGCAAGTATTTCCAAGATGGAAATTCGGCTCGTGCAGATTGCTCGTGAGCGTTACTTGGATCCGCTGCGACCGATGAAGGGTGCGCAGCAGGGTCCGGCGCGCTGAGTTGGGCGCCTCACTGACTTGGGCGCCGCACTGAGATGAGCCTCTACCAAGGCGTCCCGCTCGCATCGAACGCGTGTGGCCAGTGCAATACGGTGAGAGTGCCATCGGTCTCCACGGATACCGCCACCACGTCAAACTGAAACATACGGTCATGGAACTCCGGTCGCTCGAGCAGGGTGGCGGCAAGTCGCACCAGATTGCCTTGCTTCACTGCGTCGACGCGCTCCTCGGGGTTCCACGGTCCACGGCGCGTCTTGACTTCAACAATCGCCACCGCTCCACCCGGCGCCATGGCAACGATGTCCGCCTCGTCGTCGCCGATGCGGAGGTTCCGTTCCATGACGGTGTAGCCACGATCCGCCAAGTACTGGGCGGCGGCGCGTTCGCCGGCCACGCCGATTTCAGCGCGCGACAACGAGTTAGTAGTTGGCTCCATCGCAGCGAGCGTATGAGCGAAATCCGCCCGCCCATGACTATTGGGCGGAAAGGCAGCGCACATTCATGGCAATCAGTTAGTGATGCACCCAGCCCGGAGCAACCAAGCCGGTTTGCTGTCGACCAGCTGGAAAGAGCAGCAAATTGGCCAATTCAAAGACTCGCTTCGAGTTGCGTTCGGCAGCGGGGTAGTGCTCCGCGGTGGCTTGGCGCAGGTTGGACTTGGTGGTGCCAACCGCAGCGAGTTCGGCATCGGTGGCGGTATCAATTTCGCCAAGGATGGTCTCGCGCGTCCACTCTGGGTGGTACTGAATTCCGTAGCTCAGTGCGCCCACGCGGAACGCCTGCACCGGGCAGGCCTCGCCCTTCATGACCACGGTGGCGCCTTCCGGCAACTTTGAAACGTGGTCGCCGTGGCTCTCAAAGACGTACTGCGTCCAGCCGATGCCGGCGTGGAGGACATCTTCAACGCCGATACCGGTAGCGCGTACTGGAACCCAGCCGAGTTCAGGCTTGGCCATGGTTGCCACTTCGCCGCCAAGCGCCTTTGCAAGCATCTGCGCGCCGAGGCAGATTCCAAGAATCGGGATCTGTCGGGCGTGCGCCTCGCGCATGAGTTCTAACTCAGCTGCGTTCCAAGCATCGTTGCCGTTGGCAGACTGTGGGCCACCCAGCGAAATCAGGCCGTGCACGTCATCAAGGTCGTTGGGCAACGGCTGACCAAGATCAACGCGAACGATACGAACGCGTTGACCGTGTGCGCGGAGCGAAACTCCCAGGAGTCCCGGGTCGCTGATCTTGGAATGCTGGATGACAAGGATGGCCATCGTGGTTCTCGCGGTGGGGCTGGCAGGGTGGGTCGAACAGGTTGGCGCTAGCGGATCAGACGGCGCTGGTTGAGCGTGTTGGTGCGCTGGTCGTGGATGTTGGTGTTGATCGACCTTCGATCACTGATCGAACAGTACGGGCGATTGCTGCAGGATCAAGCCCGCAATCGACCAACTGCTCCTTGCGTTCGCCGTGGTGGATCCAGAAGTCTGGAATCGCCAGGCGCGTGATGAGCCGTGTATCCAGGCCGTGATCGTTGCACGCCTCCAAGACGCACGCGCCGAAGCCGCCGCGGATGGAGTGATCTTCAATGGTCACCACCGGGATCCCGCGTCCGAGCAGGTCCTTGAGAAGCGCCACATCAATGGGCTTGGCAAAGCGCGCGTCGTACAGGTCAACGGTGTACTCACCGAGGAGGGCGATCGCTTCTGCTGACTCGTGCGCCATGGTTCCAAACGCAACGATGGCAACATCCGGGCGCGCGTGGCGAATCAGAGCGCGCGACTTGCCGAGTTCAAACGGTGGGCAAGCGGTGTTGGTGAAGCGATCGAGCACTGCCTCGCGCGGATAGCGGAGGCTGGTGAGGCCTGCTTCGTGGCTTGCCATGAATTCAAGCGCAGCCTTCATGCTTGGCTCATCAAGAGCTCCCATGATGACGGCGTTCGGTAGCACGGAAAGCATGGCGATATCGCAGAAGCCATGGTGCACTGCGCCGTCGCCGCCAACCAGTCCGGCGCGGTCGAGGCAGAGACGCAGTGGCAGGCCTTGCAGCGCAGCTTCCTGGAAGCACTGATCAAACGCGCGCTGCAGGAACGTGCTGTACACGGCCATGAACGGCTTCCAGCCAGTCTTGGCAAGACCGCACATCATGTCGGCGGCGTGGCTCTCGCAGATGCCGGTGTCCCAGACGCGGTCGGGGAACTTGGCCTGCACCTTGGAGATGCCGGTGCCGTCTGGCATGGCAGCGGTGCACGCCACCACCTTTGGATCGCGCGCCATCAGGTCGGTCATCGCTTCGCCGAACGCTGCGGTGAAGGATCGACCGCTCTTCTTCAGTTCAACGCGGCAGCCTTCGTTCTCCATGTCGTCGAGCATGTTGAAGGGGCTCGGTGAGTGGAAGGTGCAGCTGTCTTGTTCGGCAAATCCGAAGCCCTTGCCCTTCACGGTCTTCACGTGCAGCACCATGGGGCGATCGAATTCCTTGGCCTCATTCAGCACATCGACCAAGGCCTTGATGTCATGGCCGTCGACTGGTCCAACCGTGACCAAGTTGAAGTGCTCAAACCAACCATTGGTGTGCACTTCATGCGCCAGATTCTTGGAGACTTCGCCCAGACGGTGGTAGATCTCTGCCAGCGTGCTGCCGCCGGGCATGTGCTTGGCAAATTCACGGGCGGTCTTCTTGAATTCACTGTAACCCTGGCTCAGGCGCACATGGTCAAAGTAAGCAGCGACCGCGCCCTGTGGCTTGGCGATCGACATGCCGTTGTCATTGAGCACCACCAAGAACTGACGGTGCAGGGTGCCGGCGTTGTTCAGGCCTTCCATCGCCACACCGTTCACGATGCTGGCATCGCCAATCACCACCGCAACGCGGCGACCATCGGCGTTGTCGGCGCTCCAGCCCTCACCACCAAGCGTATCGCCGCGCGCTACACCAACAGCAGTGGAGATACCGGTACCGGCATGGCCAACGGAGAAGAGATCGAAGTTTGATTCGCGTGGCTCGGGGAAGCCAGACATGCCGCCGCGCTGACGCAACTTTCCTAAGAGGTGCTGCCGTCCGGTGAGGAGCTTGTGCGTGTAGCACTGGTGACCAACATCCCACAGCAATCGATCATGACCGAAGTCAAAGACGTAATGCATCGCGATGGTCAGATCCACCACGCCGAGATTCGGCGCAAGGTGTCCGCCCGACTTTGCAACCTGGTCGCAAATGGCTTGACGAACTTCCGCGGCCAGTTGCGGCAATTGTTCGATGGAGAGCTTCTTAAGGTCGGCGGGACCAGCGATCGATGGGAGGAGCTTCATGGGGGAGTCTTGGGTACCTGTCAGCGCTCGACCATTGGTGATCCGGGCGCTCCGCTTACGTGGCCACGGGGGCATTCGGAAGCGGTGGGAAAGTGTAGCGCAGTGGTGGTTATTTAGTCCGAGTTGCCAGCGCGTGGGCGGTCAATCGGAGCGGTTCGGCGGCATTTCCGAAGGGTTTGAGGGCGCTCAAGGCAATTTCCAAGAGTTGTGCCACGTGGCGATGGCTTTCGTCAAGGCCAAAGACGCTTGGATATGTGAGCTTTCCTGCCTCCCGATCTTTGCCGGCAGCCTTGCCAAGGTGCTCGGTGGATTGGGTTTCGTCCAGGATGTCGTCCACCACTTGGAACATCAGACCCATGGAGTTGCCGTAGGTGGTGAGTGCCTGGAGGCGCGATTCGTCGGGCGTGCCGCACAGGGCGCCCATGCGGCACGCGCAGCGGATCAGCGCGCCGGTCTTGTTGTCGTGCACCAAGCGGAGGCGATCGGCCGCCGGAAAGTTGCCGGGGAATCCGGCCAGGGTGTCGTAGACCTGACCGGTGATCATGGCAGTGGTGGCGGAGGCCAATTCCCGGGTGATGTCCGCAGCGCGCACCGGTGAATCAAGGGCAATTTCCATCGCTACCGAAGTCAATGCATCGCCAGCCAGGATGGCAAGTGCTTCACCGTGGGCCTTGTGGGTGGTGGGGCGACCGCGGCGGAGGTCGTCATTATCGAGGGCCGGAAGGTCATCATGAACCAAACTAAAGCAGTGGATCATTTCCAGGGCGATGGCTGCAGGAACGGCGTCGGCACGCCGCCCGCCCACTGCCTCGCACGCCCGCAAGGTGAGTACCGGGCGCACGCGCTTACCGCCTCCCAGCACCGCGTACTGCATCGCTTCGCGCAGTTTGGGAGCCAAGAGATGATCGGCCAGCGCCTGATTGAGCGCAGTTTCGACCTCAATAATGAGTTGGGAATCCGTTGCGTGCGTGCCGAGCGCGGTCATTCCGCGGAGTGTACCGAACTCCGTATGATTCCCCACTCGCCGCGCGTCCCGCGGCCCCCACCCACCATGATCGATTCATTCTTAGCACTGATGCACCGCGGCGGACCCGTCATGTGGCCGCTCTTCATCCTGAGCGTCGTTTCCGTGGCCGTGTCCTTTGAGCGCGGGGTCTTTTGGTTCAAGCAGAACGGTCCCGGCGCCAAGCGTGGGTTTGTGATGCTCATGGAGTCGTTCCGACGCGGCGATCGTGCCCGCGTGGATGCGTTGGCTGGGACCAGTGACACCGTGTACTCGCGGGTAGCCACGGCGCTCCTCAACGACGGCGCCAGCGATGCGGTCGCGGTGGGTTCGGTGGAAGCGGAACGCATTCGTATGGATCGCTGCATGGCCACGCTGTCCACCATCATCACTGCCGCACCGATGCTCGGGATTCTGGGAACCGTTACGGGAATCATCCGCAGCTTTGAGTTGCTTGGTGGTGGCGGGGCGATGGTTGACCCGCGCGCTATCTCCGG
>DBCE01000099.1:0-1798 GCA_002292895.1 Phycisphaerales bacterium UBA966 | reverse complement strand
GTATCGGTGAGGCGCTGGTGGCAACCGCATCCGGACTGGTCGTGGCGTTGCTTTCGCTGTTTCCGTTCATGGGTTACGGCGCGCAGCGCGAGAACACGCTGGGCCGTTTAGAGACCATGATCGCCGTGGCGCAGCTCACCTTTGGCACCGCGCCGCCGCCGCGCAGTCATCACGAGCCATCGACCGACCCGAATCACACGCATGAACATGCTCCCGCAGAGATCGGCGCTCCTCAGCACGTCTGAGTGAGTTGCAGTCGTGCGTAGCGGAACGATTGAGCAACGTCGCTGAGCGATGTGCTCTCTATCTCGCTGCGAAGCCTGAAGTTTCAGTTGTCCGCGTGCGAGAAGTCGGCGCGATCTGCCGCATCGATCCAAGCGCGCATATCCATCAGTGCGCCGACACTGGCGCTTTCAGTGCTGCCATCGGCCTTCACAGTGGCCACCAACAAGTTGTGGCGGCGCACCGGAACGCCCTGCACAGTATTCACCTGAAGTACGCCGGAATCAGTCATTCCTGATTGACGCATGAAGGATGCGGCGCCTCCCTCAGACTCAGCCATGGTGATGCTTTGTTGCGAGCCCATGAACGGCTCCCAAACAGCAGTTGCCCCAAGCATCGGTGGCACGATCCATGAGTTACCCGGAATGCGATCCTCCGGGTTCACGCCGGGGCGATAGTTGCCTGGCGCACGCAGGGCGCTCGAAGCAAAGACGATCACTTCCGAGGTGCGCGCGATATTGGCAAGTCGGGTGCACACCAAGCGACCGGTGACTGCACTGCCGTCCGCGGTGCTCCAGCCGGCGTCCGCAAATGCAGGTGACGAAACACCGTTTGAAGACTGATACCAGCCACCCATGTAGTACGCGTTGTAGGCGAATGCGGGCTGCAGGGCGAGGGTGCTACCCGGCGCTCCGAATGCGGCGGACATCCAACTTGGGTGCGTGGGTGCGCCATCCCACTCGCCACTCACATCGCTGTTCGCATCTGCGTTGTCAGACTCGATGTAACTCACCAACGTTCCGTATGGATCATCCATGAAGCGCGCGAGGCGCCACGGATAGGTCTGCGACAGTGATCGAGCGACCGTGGTCGAGGATGAATTGGTGTAACTGACCTTCCAGTTCGCCTGGGTGGTTTCGTCAAGAAACCCGGGCAGCAACTGTTCTTCATAGGTATTGGCGTACTGGTACCACGCTGCGTACACGCCGCGCAGGCCGTTGAGCTCACGGGTCTTGCGCGCGCTTCCAATGGCTCCGCGAACGCCAGTGACCAAGATTCCCATGAGAAGCGCAATGATGCCCACCACCACCAAGAGTTCAACGATGGTGAACGCACGCAGGTTGGGGGTGCGGAGCGCGCGCGTGAAGTTCGGCGAAGTCGTTGGCGTAGTCATCGGCTTAAGCATGGATCCGTAGAAGATACGGCATTTACGGCAGCATCCTGTTGCTGAATTGCTCAAATTCTGTCTGAGCGGTCATTCAGTCGCAGAGAGGGCACTGGTCAGGAATCCGGTGACTCGCTCCTTGGCGTCCGAAGCCATCCGGCCAAATCCGGCATGTTCAAACGGCGCGCCCGTTGGCCCGTACACATGAAACTGCACCACTTCTGGGTGAGTTGCACGTGCCCGTACTGCTTCAATGAACTCACGTTGGCCGTCCACGGGTATCCATTCGTCCTCGGAATTATGCAGAGCCAAGAGCGGAATTTCCCGCCAATTCTGCAGATGGTCAATGGGATTCATGGCTGCCACTCGGGCTGCATCAAACATCGCGCGGTGTTGCTGCCAGCGCCAGCT
>DBCE01000231.1:15704-16268 GCA_002292895.1 Phycisphaerales bacterium UBA966 | reverse complement strand
ATTCCAAAGTCAGTCGTGGCGCGCGCAAAGGATGTGCTCAGTACCCTTGAAGTGAACAGTTCGCCCAAGTCCACGCGCGGAACGCGTGGGCGTGGCAACAGTTCAGCCGCCGCAACCGGCGCACAACCAGTGGATGCCATGCCGCTCTTTGCAAGCCACGCAGAAAGCGCGCCGCCCCATCCAGCAATCGAGATACTCCGTCTGCTTGATTTGAACACCCTCACCCCACTCCAAGCATTTGACATGCTTCGCCAATTGAAAGTGACTACTACCGATGCTTGACAGCAGCACCTGGAAATCCGCACACAGCGCTGGATTGACTTGGCAGAACTATCTCGCCGCGCACGCCGACCGCACGGCTGGTTGGAAAGCACACATCGCCGCCGCCCGGCTCACTGCTGAACAGGGCGTACATCTTGCGAGTTTCACGCGCCGGATGAATGTCTTGGTACTCACCGGTGCGTGGTGCGGCGACTGCGCCGTGCAATGCCCCATGATCGGCTCCATTGCCGCCGCATGCCCGGTCGCCGATGTTCGATTCTTAGAACAGGCTGACCACGCTGA
>DBCE01000231.1:250-15607 GCA_002292895.1 Phycisphaerales bacterium UBA966 | reverse complement strand
CTGGGCGATCGCACCCTGGCTCGCTACCGATCAATCGCCGCGCGGCAACTTGGCGCATCGTGCCCACTTCCATGGGCGACCGTTGCCACGGATGAAGCCACCGCCACGCTGCAAGGTTGGCTTGAAGAGTTCGAACGCGTTCAGTTGATGCTTCGCACCTCGCCGCGCTTGCGGCAATTGCACGGCGACTAACTGATGAACGGCGCGGTGATCACCCTTGTCGCCGCGTGCTTCATGGCGGCGGTCGCGCCGACACAGACGTCAAAGCCGCTTGATCCAACACAATCGGCGCCACCACAACAACAGCCTGCAGATCCGCCATCCGCACGCGCCGCCAGCGAATTAGCACTCAAATCACTTGCGGCGCACCCCACATGGATTCGCCGCCTGATGGCCACCATGCGCCTCGAGCGGGCCGAAGAATCCGGCGTACGCGAGAGGCTCAACGCACTGGCACTTGATTCCGATCCGCGCGTTCGTAGCAGCGCCATCCTTGCCATGGCACGCGTCGGCGCGCCCCCGCTTCCGCGCCTGGCCGAAAGCGAAGAGGACCCGCGGGTCATTCGCACCATGTTGCGATGCGGTTGGGAGGTACCCGCCGATCGCGTCGACCGCGGCGCACGCATCCTGGCGAAAGCCAGCGAAGGCACCGATCGATTGCTGGCGGTGGAACTGATTGGCGCACTGGAAGCGCAAGGCCGCAGCGAACGCAAACTCACGGAGTTCGGGAAAGACACGCTTGCCTCCGTCATCGCACGCCTCGACCGCGATGACGGTGGCGCCCTCAGCCCACGGATCGCCGCCATCACTGGCGCCCGCGATACCCGCGTCGGCTGGAAGTGGCGCTCATGGCTTGACCGCAACCGCAACAGCATGCGCATTGATGCGGCAGCGCTCATCGGCCCCAAAGTGGCCGTGGTACAGAATGCCATCGCACAACTGGACGACGCGGGATTCGTTCGCTTCACAGCCGCCCTTGATGAACTCTTCAAGAAGCCCATTGACCTTGCCGTGGCCATTGATTGCACCGCCAGCATGTCCGCTGAAATCGCCTCGGCACAGGCAGGAATCGATGACCTGATGCGCTTTGTCAATGCCGTCACCGGCGGCATGCGAGTAGCCATTGTCGGTTTCCGAGATCAACAAGACGAGTTCCAACTCATGGGCTGGGACTTCACGGCTGATCCCGCCGAAGCACGCACCCGCATTTGGAAGCTCTCTGCCGACGGCGGCGGCGACGAGCCTGAGATGGTCTATGAAGCCATGCGCATGGCGTACGGAAAGTTCTTGTGGCGATCGCAATCGCAAAATATCATGGTGCTGATCGGCGACGCTCCACCTCACCCCGGTTGGGGAAGCCGCACCGTGGACATGTCACAAGCCGCGCGTGCCCACGGAATCACTACCTACGTGATCAGCGCCCGCTCCATCACTAAGACTGAAGAAGTAAAGCACTTCACTGAAATCGCGCGCATGGGCGGCGGTCGAGTCATTCGCCTCAGCGATCGCAACGATCTGGTTGCAGAACTCGCCGGGCTTGCGCTCAGCGACAACTGGCATGATCAGATGGTGGGCGTCTTTGAGCGGTACCTGCAACTCTGCCGCTAAGAACCCGTGCCGGGCGTGTGCCCCCAACTTCCAGTTCCAGGTCGGCGCGTAGTTGCGTCAGTACCGCCGATCGGTTCAGACGTCTTACCCGCGAGTTTCCACGCGCCCTCAAGCATGGCGCGAACGCCCTCGCCCGTGGCACCGGAGATAGCAATTGGTCGCTCGCCCTTGCGCATGCCGATCGCGCCGGCAAACCGCTCGATGCGTTCTTCGCGCTCCTCTGGCTCAACAAGGTCAACCTTGTTCAAGACCACCAACTCTGGCTTCTCCGCCAGTTCGGCTGAGAATTCCAGAAGCTCTTTGCGGATCATGTGCCAATTGGCCGCGGGATCGCTGCCATCAAGCGGCGCAAGATCCACTAAGTGCACGATGGCGCGGGTGCGCTCCACGTGCTTCAAGAAGTCATGGCCAAGACCAGCGCCCTGCGCCGCGCCTTCAATGAGACCCGGAAGATCTGCAAAGACCATTCGTCGATCCGGATCAAGTTCAGCGATCCCCAGTTGCGGGCTGAGCGTGGTGAACGGATAGGCGCCCACCTTGGCATTGGCTCGGCTAATGGCGCTCAAGAGCGTGCTCTTGCCGGCATTGGGAAGCCCAACGAGCCCCACATCGGCAATCAATTTCAGTTCAATCAGGAGGCGTCGCTCAACAGCCAACTCGCCGGGGGTGCACTCCAGCGGAGTCTGCTTCAAGGCACCCTTGAAATGCTCGTTGCCAAGTCCGCCGACACCGCCGGGCGCTACCACCGCCGTTTGCCCCGGGATAATCAAATCCACCAGGAATTCCCCAGTATCCGCATCAGTCACCACGGAGCCAACTGGCAGCCGAATCTCAATGCCCGCGCCGTCCGCGCCATGGCAACTCTTCTGCATGCCCTTGCCGCCATCGATCGCAAAGAAGTGCGAGCGGAACGAGAATTCAATCAGCGTGTCGAGATGCGGATCCGCCACCACCACTACATCGCCGCCGCGACCACCGTTGCCGCCGTCCGGGCCACCCTTGGGGCGATCCTTCTCACGGCGAAGATGCGAGGCACCATCGCCGCCCTTGCCGGATCGGACATTAATGACGGCTGTATCGACGAAGACATTCATGGTGTATTTGGTTTCGTTATCCAATGAAAACCGCGCAGATCAGGGGACCTGCGCGGTTCAGTGTTCAGGTCGAATCCTGGTCAGACGCGATCGATCGCCAAGCGCGGCGTCGTCGGGTCAGCTGGGATGATGTCAACATTGCGACCACGGAAGCGAACGGTGCCCTCAGTCAGAGCCATCAGCGTGTGATCGCCGCAGAGCTTGACGAGGTAGCCGGCCTTCCAGCGCGTTCCGCACTGGCGCACGATGATTGAGCCGCTCTTCGCGAACTCTCCGCCATAGAGCTTGATACCTCGGAACTGCGGGTTTGAATCGCGTCCGTTCTGGGTAGAGCCCTGTCCTTTCTTATGTGCCATAGCAAAGTCTCCTACGAAGTTCAGTCGGTCAATATCGAGTTCCGAAGTGTAGCGGAATCACCGTTGATTCTCAACCGCTGCACTCGCTTCAACCCCCGGAAACGCACGATTAGCATCAAATTTGAGTGAACGTCCGGCAGCGTTCCAAGGATTATCGGCAACGCATCGCGCCGACAGCCTGCAGAACGCCGTGGCGCGTCACCGCATCAGCCACTGATCCTTCATCACATCAAAGGATGCCTCGGTGCCGTGACGCGGGTCAGTCTCGCCTGGAACAGCGAAATGGCGGGACCACGTACGCCGCACGATCACTTCCTTCCCCGTGGCGGGGTCGGTGCAGCGATCAAACGCAGCACTCATGCCGCTCACAAACAGCGTCATGTCCTTGGCATCACCCTTCGCAGGCCAAATGACAAATCCCTCGCGGGCATTTGACTCGCCGTCTGGAATGTCACCCATCACCTGAAACTGATCCATGGCCTGCGCGGAAGCAACTGCGCGCTGCATCCGGCGCGCCGCGTCTACAGGAACATCCTTGCCGGCGGTCAAGATCACGCCGTCACCCATCAACATGTCAAAGCGAGGCGAGAAACGCTGCGTCTTTCCAGTCTTATTGGCAATCGTGTACGTGAACACCCAGAACCGTCCACCGGTTGGAGTGTCAGTCACAATGGAAAGCGCACCGGGGCGGAAATCAAGATCATCCGCAGTGGCGGGACGAACCTTGGGAATCAGCTTGGAATCCGGCACCACTGGCGGCGCTGCACTGGGGGTGCGCGCAGCGGCGGGCTGCACGGCCATCAGCCCAACCGTCACGACGGCAAGACCAAGTGCGCAAGCGAGGGGACGAATCACGGCGTTCGGGGCTGCAAACATGGTCGGGATTCTACGGCTCGGAGGGCTTCCCGGTTACGCTCATCATGTGCCTTTTCGACGACTCTTTCGCGGAAGTGACAACTCCCCCTCGGAGTTGCTGTGCAGCAAGGCCAGTCCCGACGACCGAGCAGCCGCACTTTCCTCGGTCCTTGGTTCCACGGTGGCCTCGGCGCCCGCCTTTGAACGCCGAGCCGCATCACAAGGCGTGGACCTCACACACTTGTGGACGGCGCACCACGACGGGCGATTAGTCGCTGCCACGCTGCTGATACCCCATCCGGGGCGCACGGCGCTCCTCATGTCGACCGCGCCCCGCGACCACACCCATGCGGCGCAGGTGGGCAGCCTGATCACGGCCACCCTGCAAGCCGGATTTCAACTTCCGCAGATTCGGCTCGTGCAGGCACTTTCGTCCCCCAACGAAAGCCTCCGCGCCAGCGCATGGGCGGCAGGCGGCATGCGTCATCTTGCCACACTTGAATACATGGAACGTCCCATGCACGGCGTTGCGGTCCGTTCCATTCCCGTACCAGCTCCGTTTCGCCTGGCACCGTGGAATCCCAACGACCGCCCCATGCTTGAAGCGCTCCTCACGCAGACCTACCAAGACACGCTCGATTGCCCCGGCCTTGCCGAGCTGCGCACGCCCAGCGACATTGTTGATGGTCACCTTGCAGCCGGCGAACACCATGCATCACTGTGGACGATTGCCTTTGAGAACGAACGCCCCGTTGGCGCGCTGCTCCTTGCGCCTTCGCCGTCCACTGATTCCACTGAGGTCATCTACCTTGGTTTAGTGCCGGAAGCCCGCGGTCGTGGTCTCGGCAGCGCACTGCTGGCGCATGGAATGACGCTCGCCGCACAGCGTCCAGAACCAAACATTGCACTTGCAGTGGACGCGCGAAATTCACCCGCGCTTGCCCTTTACACGCACGCCGGATTCTGCGCGCTGCGTCGTCGTGAGGCCTTCGTCGCGCATCCCGCGCCCTACGCGAATTCGCCGGCGCCTGTCAAGTGACGACGGTTGTCCACAATCGGCAAGCAATGCGCTGCATACACGGTGGATGAAATTAGTTTCTACGAAGGAATTGCTACGGACTACGGCACTTACGCAAGCGTGATTCAACATCACATTCACTTGCCCCTTGCATCAATGCAAATTCCGGCTAGCCTTCGCCGTGCTCCGCAGGATGTGGAGCATTCAACAGCGCCGCTTGTGTGGCGCCCCACTGGAATCAGCGCGGCCCTGAGCGCCCGCAATCACCACTGGAGCGCCGCGTAAGCGGAGTGTTGAGCGCCGTGCAAGTCATCGGAGATGACCGCACGGAGTGGACACGGACGATCCTGAAATCCTGTCGGCATGCACTGCCTCGTTCAGTACGAACAAGGGAGCGGTGGCTTATTCGCCACCGATGCATGCTATTTCCATAGTTGCCGCATTGCGGTCATCACTGCGCCTCGCGCCCTCGCTGACAGGACCCACCGAACCGTGACGACCGCCACCGTACAGGCCTCCAAACTCCAAGCAACGCCTGACGTCCCACTCCCCAGCGAGGCTCCAAGCAGCGCGTCCATCGAACGCCGACTGGCCGCCCGCATCGGTGCAGCCCGCTACCGCATGTGGTTTGCCGAACCGTCCTGCCTGACGCTGAACGGTTCCGAATTGGTGGTCAACGCGTCCAGCCCCTTCGCCGCCGAATGGGTTGAACGCAATTTCCGCGACGAACTGGCCGGCGTGGCCGCCGACGTGGGGCTCCTCACCGTCCGCATCGTTGCCCAAGACGAATCCGCTGCCACCGAGTCTCCGATATCCGGGAACATGGCTCCAGCGCCCGCCGCCACCACCGTTCCAGCCATCCGTCGCGATCAACCGCGCTGGCGCCGCTTGGAAGACTTTGTGGTCGGTGATTCAAACCGCATCGCGTTCGAGGCCGCGCGGCGTCTGGCGGAGGACAACCTTGGCGGCATCCGCAGCATTCTTCTGCACGGCGGTTGCGGCGTTGGAAAGACGCACTTGCTGCAAGGCCTGTGCGCCGATCGCCGATCGCGCTTCCCCAATGAGCGCATTCGCTACACCACGGGCGAGCAGTTCACCAACGATTACATTCAGTCGGTGCGCGCTGGAAACATCGAAGCGTTCCGTGCGCGCGTCCGCAAACTGGACCTGCTTGCGCTTGATGACGTGCACTTCCTTTCCAACAAGGGTGCCACCCAGGCAGAATTCCTGCACACCATTGACGCCATCGGGCTCGCTGGCGCGCGCGTCGCCATCGTCACCGATGCGCATCCGCGCGCGCTCCGCGCCTTCAGCGAATCCTTGGTCAGTCGATTGCTCGGCGGCATGGTGGTGCAGGTGGAAGCTCCCGATCGCAACACCCGCGAGGCGTTGGTACTCCGATTGGCCGAAGAACGCGGCATTGCGCTTGAACCAGCCGCTGCCCGTGCCGTCAGCGATCGCGCCATCGGTAGCGTCCGCGAGATTGAAGGCGCCCTCGCCCGCATCGCCGCCGCACTCCTCCTGGAAGACATGGGCGGCGTCGCCACACTCACCATCGTGGAACGGGCGCTGGGAATCGGCGAATCCGGCATTCGCGGCGTCCCGCCCCGCATTGCAGCCATTGTTGAAGCCACTTGCGATGAACTGGGCGTCAACCGTGACGACCTCGCTTCCACTGGTCGCCATCGCCGCGTGGTGCTGGCCCGCGGAGTAGTGGTCCACCTCGCCCGCGAAATGACCACCCTCAGCTTCCCGGAAATTGCTCGCCACCTCGGTCGGACCGCTCACTCGAGCGCCCACGCCGCCGCGCGACGAGTCCGGGACATGCTCGACCGTGGCGATGAATTGCCCCCCGATGAGAACACCCCCGGGGTTCGCAGCATTCGCGAATTGGTGGAAACCGTGCGCCGCGGTGTCGAGCGCCGCGGTCGGGCGGCGCGATAGACTTCTCAGCATGCTGCTGACTGAGCCCTTCCACCACGTCCGGCGCATTGCGGGCGTAGTGATGACAGCGATTCTGTGCGTCGCCCCTGCTTCCGCCCAGTTCTATGAGAAGGTCGATCTCTCCAAGGCAGCGATTGACGTCCTGGAGAACTCGCTCACGGGCACCGATCCGGCCACCGGAAGTTATGTTGCTGGCATCGCGGGGACCAATGACCCGGGCACGGAGGCGCTCTTTCGTGCCATGGTGCGCAACCGGCTCGCCGGACCGCGCGTGTACGGCGTCCTTGGCGCGGCGCTCATCAGTAAGAAAGGCATCGATCCCGCATTGATGGCTGACATCACCGCGCGTGACGAACGCGCGGCGATCATTCGCGAAGCCAACATCACCGGCATCCTTCGCGTGTCTCCCGTCACGGTGCTCTTGGCACAGGGCAACTTTCCGGACGCCGCGCTGCTTTCGTTGGTCGCTGAGATCGACCGCCGCAACGAAGAGTGGGACCCAGCACCAGTTCGGGCGTTGATCGCCAACAACGATCCGGTTGCCGCGGGATTTGCAGCACTCTTACTGCGCGACGGAAGTGCCAAAAATCCCAGCGACCCTGCCCCGTGGGAAGCATTCAAGGCACGTCTCTTGGCATTGCCAACTGTTGATCGCAATGGCACGATGCGTGCACTTGTCGAAGCCTCCATGATCTTTGAACTCAAGAGCGCCGCAGCGCCGCTCCTTGAACTAGCAAGCACCGAGCCATTTACCATCGATACTCGCATTGGCGCCATCGGCATGGCGCTCCGCATTGATACGCCTGCTGGGGTTGCTGCCTGGCAAGATCACGTGGCCGCCAACCGTTCACAAACGGCACTGGTGCGCGCCGGCTTACAACTGTTGGCGTCGTCCGACCGTGGCATTCCACCAACGGCCTTCGATGCCATCCGCAACGGCAATCCAGTCTTGGATGCGATGGCCGACACCGGCGCAGCCATTAGTGGTGGGAAAGATCCCGTTGCAGCGCTCATCAAACTGCTTGATGCCGGACATCCACTCAGCGCCGAGTGGGCACTGATCCGCGCCTCGGAACTTCCACCGGAATCGTCAGCGATTGTCTGGAAGCATCTGCTGGCACGCATGGATGATCCCGATCTAGCAAATCGTCCCACCTCGGTCTTGGTGTCCGGCCTCGCGCGCGAACTCATGAAGAGCGACCCGGCCGCCGTGGCCGCCCTGGTGGAGCGCGTTAAGGATGACCCGAACCTGGTTGTTGCTGCCATGACCGGCGTCAACGACAGTTGTGTTGCTGCCGGAGCAGACATTGCCCGGGCGCGTCGCGGCTCGCTGCCACGCGCTGGCGAAGGACTGGCCGTTCTGATCATCGCGCGTGCCGGCGCTCCGCTTTCGAACAATGACCTGGATGTGCTCGGTCGAGCCGCCGCCGGCGGTGGTGATCTTGACGCTTTGCGAACACTGCAAGCCGCCTGGTTCTACGCCCGCGCTTGCAAGAAGACCGAAGAACTGATCACGCGCATTGCGGGAGAGCAGGCCTCGGCGACGTCCGCGCCGGCACCCACAGTGAATGCACCTCAGTAATTACTTTGTTTGATACGAGTTCCCATGCCCCACCCTGCTTCTAATCCCGTCATTCCGCTCAACCGCCCCGAGATCCTCGAATCCGACATCGAGTTGGTGGTGGACACCTTGCGGCGCGGCACGCTGAGCGTGGGGCCATGCCTCCTTGAGTTTGAGCAACTGGTCGCGGAACGAACGCGCCGTTCATTTGGCATCGGCGTGTCTTCTGGCGCGATCGCCATTGAGATTGCACTCCGCGCACTTGGCATTGGGCCAGGCGATGAAGTGCTCGTTCCCGCTTTCGGCTACAGCGGCATGCCCAACAGCGTCCTCAATGTTGGCGCCCGACCAGTGTTCGTTGATGTCGACCCCATGAGTTTGAATATGGATCCCGAGTCTGCAGCAAAGCGGATCGGCAAGAAGACCAAGGCGATGTTGGCCGCGCTGACATTCGGAAATCCTGCGCAGTTTCCGGAATTGATTGCGCTGTGCTCGCGCATGGAAATTCCCATGGTTGAAAATGCATCCGAGGCCCTTGGTACCACCTACGGTGCTGACAATGCCGGGCGCTGGGGACGCGTTGCCTGTCTGGGTTTCTGGTCGAATCGCCAAGTCACCACCGGTGAAGGCGGCATGCTGGTCACGCATGACGACACCTTGGCCGCTGCGTGCCGCGCACTCCGTCACCAAGGGCGCGTGGACCGCATGAGTTTCTCCGGGCAGCCACGTGATATCGGCGCCATCTTGGAACACATTGCGATCGGCGGATACGACGCGCGCATGACTGAGTCTGCGGCCGCACTGGGATGCGGACAAATCCGTCGTCTTGATTCAACCATCGAACGTCGACAAGCGGTTGCCACCGCCTATGTACGTCGGCTTGCAGCAAACCCCGACATCCTGCTGCCAACCATTCCCGAAGGCAGCAGCGTCAGTTGGGCAAACTTTGTCATTCGCCTTTCCACGCGCTACACATGCGACGACCGTGATGCCATCATTGGCGTCCTGCATCGCCAAGATATCGGTGCGGCCAATTACTACCCAGCGACCAGCTTGCTTCCGCAGGTGCGCGCCGTGATGGGCACTGAACCAGGGCAGTTCCCGGTGGCGGAAAGCGCAGCCGCCCGCACTATCGCGCTTCCCTTCTTCAACAACATGACGGAAGAGGAAGTGAACATCGTGTGTGATGTCTTAGAGATGGCATTGAACCGCACTGGTGGAACGCACCGCGCGTAAAGCCGTACTGGAGTGCGCGCGTCATCCACCGCGCAGCCTCGTACCGTTGCTCTGATTGCCAGCGAGTCCGCTTACTCCCACTCAATAGTGGCAGGCGGTTTGCTGGAGATGTCATACACCACGCGATTCACGCCCTTCACCTCATTGATGATGCGGTTTGAAATCCGCGCCAAGACGTCCCATGGCAAACGCGCCCAATCGGCGGTCATGAAGTCCTCGGTGGTGACTGCGCGCAATGCAACCACCGAGTCGTAGGTGCGGCCATCGCCCATGACTCCCACCGTCTTCACGGGAAGCAACACGGCAAACACTTGGCTGGTCACCCGGTACAAATCCTCGGAGACAATTTCTTCCAGGAAGATCTCATCGCAATCACGCAGGATGGCAAGCCGCTCCGGCGTGATCTCTCCAATCACGCGCACCGCAAGACCCGGACCCGGGAACGGGTGACGCCAGACAATCTGTGGCGGCAGCGCGAGCACTTCACCCAAGCGTCGAACCTCATCTTTGAAGAGGTCGCGCAGCGGTTCAATGAGTTGGAACCCCAACTCCGCAGGCAGTCCACCCACGTTGTGATGCAACTTGATGTTGGCAGCAGTTCCCGCCAGACTGGCACCACTCTCAATGACATCGGGGTACAGCGTGCCTTGTGCCAACCAACGCGCGTTTGCACCAATGTCCTTGGCGGCCGCTTGGAAGACATTGATAAATCGATGCCCAATCCGGCGCCGTTTTTCCTGCGGATCAGTAATGCCTTCCAAGTCAGCAAGGAACTCAGCGGAAGCATCAATCACGCGCAGATCAACATCAAATGCGCCGCGGAAGGTGCTCTCTACCAAATCACGTTCGCCGGTTCGCAACAACCCGTTGTCCACAAAGATGCACGTCAATTGACTACCAATCGCGCGTGAGAGAAGCGCAGCCACCACGCTTGAATCAACGCCGCCGGACAGACCGCAGATGACGCGATCAGTGCCCACTTCAGCGCGAATGCGCGCCGTCTCGCGTTCCAAGAAATCCGCCATGCGCCAGTTGCCCGTGCAATGGCACGCTCCGTAGAGAAAGTTACGCAACACATCAATGCCGTGCGGCGTGTGCGTCACTTCCGGGTGGAATTGCACGCCAAAGAATGGCTTGGATCGATGCGCCACTGCTGCCACCGCGCAAGTGTCTGTTGATGCCAGCACCGCAAGGTCGCCGTGCGCGTCCCGCACTTGATCACCATGGCTCATCCAGACGGTGGTCCGCGGCGGAATGCCGTGCATCAACCCGTGACTGTCGTGGATGTCCAAATGCGCGCGCCCGTATTCGCGACTCTCGGCCGGGCTCACTTCGAATCCCAGCATGTGGCAGCCGAGCTGCATGCCGTAGCAAATGCCCAGAACGGGAATCCCCATCTCAAGCACCGCGGGGTCGCAACGCGGCGCACCCTCCTCAAAGACGCTCGCCGGACCGCCGGACATGATGATGCCCTTGGCGCCGAGCCCGCGCAAGACTTCAATGGGGGTCCCCGGAGCAACTAGCAGGCTATGCACGCCAAGTTCACGAACACGGCGCGCGATCAGCTGCGCAAACTGGCTGCCGAAGTCAAGGATCAGGACGGTCTCGGTGGCGTTTTTCATAGTGAAGCGAGCAATACTACAAGCGGTTGATTGGCTCTACACTCCCCGGCGTGAATCGACTCCCTTGCCTGTACTTTGCCCAAGCGGCACTCATGACCAGTGTCCTGGTATCAGCGTGTGCGCCGGTGAGTCCCTCCTATACCGATCCAACCCCTGCCGCACGGCTGGGCGCCATTCGCGAAAGTGCCCAATCCGGCAACATGGACGATGCGCAGTCGCTCGTGGCAAATCTTGCCTCCGACGACCCCACCATTCGCTTTGCAGCCATCAGCGCCCTGCAGCGCCTCACGGGGGAAACCAACGGCTACCGATTTGACGATCCATGGGAGTCGCGCGCCCTTGCCATTTCGGCGTGGAAGGCCTGGCTTGCCAAGCAACCGACGCCCGCGCATTGATTGACAAGACCCCGCTAACCACCGCTCCCGGCGAACGGTAGACTGATAAACCCATGGCAATCAATCCACTCCAAGTCTCAGTTGAGCAGATCGATACCGCAGCCATCGTTCATGCCGTCGGCGATATTTCTGCCGCCAACATCGACCCGTTCCGTCAAGCCATCGCCACCGCGATTGCCAAGAAGCCCGCGAAACTGGTGATCGACCTCTCCGGGACCATGTTCCTGAGCAGCCCCGGCCTCGCGGTCCTCGTGCAGACCCTGCAACTGAGCCAGCGCGGAGGCTGCTCACTGATTCTTGCAGGAGCCAACGAACGCGTCGGCGGCATCTTTGAAATTGCGCGCCTGTCCGACGTATTCAAGATGACGCCAACCCTCGAAGCCGCCCTCGCGAACTGATTCCATGGCCGAGCAATCTGAATCCACCGCCATCCCAAGTGCCCCGCTCCGACTCCTCGACAGCTGGATTGCTTTCTGGTTGTCGATCTTTGATCTCGTCGGTTCACTGTTCTGGCTCGGTCGCGACACGGTCGAATGGATGTGGCGCGCGTTTGTGTTGCGGCGCGTTCGGATCGGTAGCGGAGCGATCACCTCACAGATCGTGCGCGTCGGCGTCAGATCGATTTCGATCGTGATGCTGGTCAGCGGTTCCATCGGCATCATTCTGGCACTGCAGACGTCACCAACCCTTGAGCAATACGGCCAAACGGACAAGGTTGCCAATCTTGTCGGCGTTTCGGTCTTCCGCGAACTTGGTCCGCTCATTGCCGCCATCGTCATGGTTGGTTTCGCAGGCGCTTCGATCGCTGCTGAAATCGGCACCATGGTGGTTGGTGAAGAGGTCGAAGCGCTTGAAGCGATGGGCCTGAACCCGGTCCGTTACTTGGTGGTCCCGCGCCTCGCGGCGACCGTGACGAGCCTCCTCGCTCTCGCTGTTGTCAGCAACCTAACCGCTGTCTTCTTCGGCATGGTGATCGGCACGCTTGTTCTCGGAATCCCCTACGACCTGTATGTGTCCAACACCATCTCGCAGTTGAAGATGTCTGACTTCCTCACTGGCCTCATGAAGGCCGGCGTGTTCGGATTGCTACTCGGATTGATCGCCTGCTACAACGGACTCCGAGTCACCGGTGGTGCCGCCGGCGTCGGTAAAGCCACCACCGAAACAGTCGTCCAGACCGTGATCTTCGTGATCCTGAGCGATCTGTTCTTCTCGGCGATCTTCTACGCCATCGGTTGGACCTGACCAACTGCGCACCACCATGCGTGGCGCCTCAGTACATGTCCGCGCAGCACGTCGACGCTGTGTCCGCGCGGATTTCACTTGAGCAAGCAGTAACTCTGCAAACGTCCGCAGCATCGGAATGCTGTCGGTATCTATCTGCAGCGAAGCCGCCAAGTCTTCCGCACTGATGCGCGGTCGACGCGCAATCAACTCTGCTGCGCGCGCCACCATCGGTCGCATGACATCGGGAACCCCCAGCGCGGCAAGATCGGGGCGAACGGCGGTCAATCGACCCAACCGCTCCGCATTCTCATCCAGGAGCCGCAGCAGATCCTCGGGGTCCAACACCGCGTGCACCCAGCCATCGCGAATGGCCGCGTTACACCCTGCCGAGCGCGGGCTATCAACGGGCCCAGGAAGCGCGCACGGATCGCGGCGATGATCATCAATGGCATGACGAGCCGTAATCAACGCGCCGCTTGATACATTCGCCTCAACCACCAGCACCGTAAGCGAAAGGCCAGAGATGATCCGATTGCGCCGCGGAAAGTTTGCTGCCAGCGGCGGCCAGCCCACGGGAAACTCGCTGACAAGTAGCCCGCCCGCATCCACCATCGCCTCAAAGAGTCCCACATGTTCGGGTGGATATGGCTCCGCGAGACCACATCCAAGGACGGCCACCGTTGTACCGCCAACACGCAATGCGGCGCGATGCGCCTCGCCATCAACCCCACGCGCGCCGCCGGAAATGACCGCAATTCCCTCGGCAGCCATGGCTGCCGAAAAGCGCGCCGCCTGCGTGCAACCATAGGAAGTAGCGCGGCGCGCACCAACAATGCCCACCGCGTCCTCTGCTGCGGCGGAGATTCGCCCGCGCGTCCACAACATGATGGGCGGCAGCGGAACCGGCGCCAAGAGTGGCGGGTAGTCGGCATCACCAAGCATCACGGCGCGCGCACCGATGCGCTGCATTGCTTCGCGCTCAGCGTCTGGATCCACCGACCGGAACTGCGCGTGCACGCGCTCGGCTCGGGCCAGTGATACCCGTTCAAGGCCCGCCAACTCTGCTACCGAAGCAGACAGCACCGCCTCTGGCGTGCCGAAACACGCCAGCGCGGAATGATGGAACGCTGGACCGCACTCATCAGCGAGCGCTAAGCGAAGCACGGCATCTGGAATTTCATCAGGCGATCGTGACATGCATGCACCGTACGGGCGCATGCGAAACCGCCAGGCAAATCAAGCCCTTTTTCTTTGCGTCAACGATGAAATGTGCGGCACGCAATAGCGACCGCCGATCTGCCCGCAGCTCCGTCAGTCCGCGCCGTGCGCAGCAGAATCATTCTCATGCGGTGCCTCATGACCCAGGCGCACCAACGGAGTAGCACTTGAGAGGCTTTCCGGGTGACCCGAACTGTGAGCACTACCAATGCCTGCCAATGCCAGGCTCGGCGCACGACCCGTGAGTAACTGCGAAGCAACCGCTCCCGCTTCTTCAAGTGTGGGCGGTGTTGGAACCAAGAGCCGCAGCGGAGCCGAAAGCAGACCCAAGAAAATGCACATCACCCCTGCCCCAGCAATCCAGAGCGCCTTACGACCAAGCGTCAATCGACTCAGAAGCGAATCGGGAAACGGAAAGATGACCGCCCGAACCGGGGCCACGGTGTCGTCCACCCATTCAATCGGATTGCGCTTGGCACTTCCCGCCACAATCACTGGGCGCTCGCCACGAGGGACCAAATTCAATTGCGACGCAGCCAAACGACGCACCAACTGTGGCTCGGCCGCGTCGAGGGCCGACACAAACTTGGAGTAGGCCTCTAGGCGGCTGAAGTTCTCGCGCTCCTGGGCGTCCAAATGCCGCAACTGCGTACGCATGACCCACAGGTCATAGGTGGCCGGTACTAGCGCCGCGGAGGCGACCAGAACCAACCCAGCAATGAGGAACATCCAGCCAGGATCGAAGAAGATTGAGCCACGCCCATTACGCATGCCTCATTCATCGTCCGAACCCGGCGCTTGGCTTCAGGATCTCCAAGCCACGGCACAGCAATCCGTGCACCAAAGTGCGGTCGGACAAGCATCCGCCCAAGGCGTTCGAGCCCTGATTAGGCGAGTTCCGGGAACATCTTCTGCACAGTGCCGACCAGGTCCTTTACATGACTCACGCTCTCCGCCATCAAGGCGGCTTCCGCAGGGGTCATCTTGATTGGAACCACGCGCTCCATGCCCTTGGAACCAAGGACGACCGGCACGCCCACAAAGTAGCCCTTGCCCTTCTGGCCAGGCGCAACGCCGTACGCGTCCTCGCAGTATGCGGCACACGGAACGATGCGCTTCTTGTCCTTGACGATCGCCTCCACCATCTGGATCGTGCCGGATGCGGGCGCGTAGTAGGCGCTGGTGCCCATGAGTTTGACGATCTCGCCGCCGCCAACCTTGGC
>DBCE01000231.1:0-191 GCA_002292895.1 Phycisphaerales bacterium UBA966 | reverse complement strand
CCGGCCACGCTGGTGAAGCGCGGCAGCGGAACCATGTCATCACCGTGACCGCCAAGCAGGAGCGAACTGATGTCCTCCACTGAGCAACCAAGCTTCATGGCAAGGAAGGTGCGGAATCGTGCCACGTCAAGAGCGCCGGCCTGACCCAGGATGCGGTTCGTCGGGAAGCCAGAGACCTTCCACGCTGTGTA
>DBCE01000244.1:464-4483 GCA_002292895.1 Phycisphaerales bacterium UBA966 | reverse complement strand
AAGACTGCCAACGCAGTTCCCCTGACCGTGACTGCTCGAACAGCTGCTGTTGGCGCGCACACCGCCGCCAACTCATCGATCACGCCGCCGCCAGTCATGCCTGCGAAGATGTGACGGGCGCGCCCTTCCAGTGCAAACTCTCAGGAACTGCAGCGCCACACTCTGGGCACGTGGATGTTTCAAGCCCAAACAGCAAGTAACCGCACGCGCAGCGCGGTTCTTCAACTTCAACGCGGATAGCTAACTGACACGCGGCGCACTTTGCATCGGTGTTCGTTTCAAGCTCACATCGCGTTCCGCAGCGGGGGCAACCAAGCGCAACCTTTGCGCGTCGTCCACGAATCGCACTCTCTTGCGGAGCTGCGCCAGCAATTCGTATGAGCACCGGCTGTGCCAACGTGCCTGCGCCAATCACCACCGCCGATGCAGCAACGATTCGGAAGAACCATTGTTCACCGATCGTATTCACCACCACTTCTGCGATGTCCGGTTCGACGAGCCCAAACTCTCCGACCGCAGACCACCATGAAGCCAGTACAAAGACAGACCACCGGATGATCGCCGTGATGGTTCCCCCGCCACGCGGAGCAAGCGTGACCGCACTAAAGATTGACCACACCGCATAGAGCGAAAGCGCGCCAGCGATGCGCGCAGTGATCTCCATGCCTTTCGAACCAAGCGCTGCCTCAAACCAGACAAGAAACAGCCAAACAAGCACGCCGAGCCAGCCAACGACGGTCGCGGACCGCATCCAGCGTGCAAAGCGCCCGTGATCGGCCACCAACGCACACACAAACGTTGCCATGCAGCCAACCGCAACAATGGCACTGGTAGCAAGAAACCGCGTGTCCGTCACAACATTCATGATCACCAGCAGCCCAAGGACCGCCGAGACGGACACCACCGCAAGAAATGCGCGCAACGCGACGCGGCTACTCACAATCGAATCACGACCGGTGCGAATGATGGGCTGCTTCATGGTGCGTCCTTCGTGATTGGATCAGTGATATCGACTTGCCCGGGCGCTACCGCATCGACGGGCACGCTCTCATCCAACCCGATCTCCGCATCCGATTCGGCAGCCTCATCACCCGGAGCAGGCGGCCCAAAGGTCGTTGCATTTGCCGAACCAACCTGAGCCGCTGCAGTCATCGCTGCAGAAATCGGCGGTAACACCACGAACGCAAACAGGGCTGTCACTACGGCGCCAAGCAAGACCAGCGGGGCTAGCACAGAAACTATCACCTTCCAAGCGGTGACTGACGCCGCACGCGCCAGAATGATGCACGCGGCGGCGACCCACCACATACTCAGCGGGATCGAACCGCAGTAGATACCCAAGCATGGCACCGCCACCATGACGATCGGTCCAAGCGCATATGAAAATGAGCACCAGACCACTTTCCACGGGACTCGTTCGCCGCACATTCGCAGCGTGAGTGAAGTCATCCACGCCATAAACGCCAACAACACGAGGCCAAGGATGTACCAAGAGGCCAGCACCGCGCATGCACCGCCGATGGATTCCCACACGACCATGCGCAACGCGGAGCCGCCGGAGCGCGTGCTGCCGGAACCCCACATCGGCACGAGCAGCGTGAACAGAACAAATCCAACCGCGCTTGGAATAGCCACCACCGAAAGTACCGACACCGCATACCACGTGGCCTTTCGGGTCATGACGGCACCTCGGAGCGCGTCGCCAATCCGCGACGGCCGAGTCATGCCATCGCGCACTGTTGCAAAGAATCGCCGGACGACACCGCCGATCAGTGGGTCTTCCCATGCAACGCGGTGCAACTCAACGGCACCATCCGGCACCCCCGGCGCGGCTCGCAAGATCATGGAATCCATTTCACACGGCGCGTGACAACGTACACACGCAAACTCGCGCGGCACTAACAGCCCGTGCGCATCTGAACCGTAATATTGCTGCATGCACCCGGGGCAACAGAACTCCACTGCATTGGCTCGAAACTCAAACTCACTCGGCACAAATCCGCGCCCACATTCCGGGCACGTGCGCCCCGGGACATTCCACAGTGAATAGCCGCAGCCTTTACATTTCATCCGTTACGTTCCAGCAGATCAATTCTCCGGCGCACCCTCGGAGATGCGACGACGGAACTCGGCTTCAAGCCGCGCAGTTGTTGGACCCATGCGTCCAATGCCAATCGTCTGGTCACCGATCGCACTCACGCCGATGATTTCCGCAGCCGTTCCGGTGAGGAACACCTCATCGGCACCGTAGAGATCATCAAGCTGCATGCGCCGCTCATCAACCGGCAAACCAAGCGCGGGTGCGAGCTCATCAATCACGAATTGCCGGGTAATTCCATGCAGAATTCCAGCGCTGGTAGGCGGCGTGTGGATCCGGCCGTTCTTCACTGCAAAGATGTTGTCGCCTGTGCACTCGCTGACATCGCCGTCGGTATTCAGCATGATGGCTTCCAGCACGTCCGCGTCGATCGCTTCAATCTTGGCAAGAATGTTGTTCAGGTAATTCAAACTCTTGATTGATGGGTCAAGGCATGTCACTGGAATACGCGGCCGCTTGGCAACAATGACCTTCATGCCCGCCTTGTACAACTCGTGCGGATACAGTTGAATGGTGTCAACCACAATGATCACGCCCGGACGCGGGCACTTGAACGGATGCAAACCCAGCGTCCCCACCCCGCGGGTAACCACCATACGGATGTAGCAATTGGCCATTCCGCATGCTTCCATGGTCGCCCGGGTGGCGTCGGCCAGTTCCGCGCGCGAATAAGGAATCTTCAGGCGAATGTGGCCCGCGCTTGCTTCCAATCGACGCAAGTGCGAATCAAGTTTGAAGATCCGACCGCCGTAGCCGCGCAGGCCTTCAAAGCAGCCATCGCCGTAGAGCAGTCCGTGGTCATAGACCGAAATCTTGGCATCAGCAGGATCAACAAGATGGCCATCCATCCAGATCTTGCGTGGGTGGGAACCATGCTGCGCGGTGGCCGGAGAGACTGCTGCGGAGGTCATGGGGAAAGTGTAGTCAAGGGCACCCGGAACGGAGCCGGCCTGAATGCCCGGTCCGAATCTCCGGCGCGAATCCCGGGCGCGCCGTGTCAGGCGCCGTGCGACTTTCGATGCCGCGCCGACGGAATTCCCAATTGCTCCCGGTACTTCACCACAGTTCGTCGTGCAATGGTCACTCCGCGCTCCTCAAGGCGCTTTGCAATGGCTTCGTCCGACAATGGATGCGTTCGATCCTCCGCGTCCACCGTGTCGCGGACCATCTGTCGAACCGCTTCCCAACTCGCACCCTCGCCGTCGGCAGTCTCCACCCCGCCCGTGAAGAACTTGCGGAGTTCCACCATGCCGCGCGGCGTCTGCATCCACTTGCCACTCACCGCGCGACTCACCGTGCCCGTGCTCAACCCAATAATGGAAGCAACCTCTGACATTTCCAATCGCCGCAACGCTTCCGGGCCTTCGTCAAACCACGGTCGCTGTCGAGCGATCACTTCTTCTACAACGCGCAACAGCGTGCTGCTCCGGTGATGGAGCGCCTCAATGAGCCACTCCGCAGCCTTGACGTTGGTGCCAACAAATTCCCGAGTCTCCGCTTCCACCGCGCTGTCCTTGGCCATCAACTCATAGACGGGGCTGACACGCAGTACCGGAAGATTGCCGTCGGCAAGCGCCGCAACATAGCGATCGCGATCAGCGTCATACTCAATCACCACATCCGGTTGCACCGGCCGCGCATCGGTATCAGTGACGTCCCGGCCAGGCGAAAGACGCAACTTGCGCAGGACGTCCCGCGCCGCGTGAATCCGAGCCAGCGACATCTGCGCGCGCTGTTCGACGCGCGGCAGTCGATTCTCTAGAAAGTCAACCCAGTGCGCGCCAACGATGACGCGTGCATCCTCAAATGCTGTGCGGTCTTCAGCCGACAACACTGCACCATCGCGTTCGGCAAGGGCTGCGTCGATCTGCAACATCAGGCTCTCGCGCACGTCACGCGCAGCGATTCCCGGTGGTTCAAG
>DBCE01000244.1:0-385 GCA_002292895.1 Phycisphaerales bacterium UBA966 | reverse complement strand
TGCATCAAACGAAACATCAAGCAACCCGTCAGCATCAAGCGATTCAATCATGGCGGTGCCCGGCTCGCGCAATTCCTGCGCAACGTCGGCTAAGCGCCAGTCATGAAGCAATCGCTCCGCGAGGTTCTCCCCGCGGCTTGGCGTATTGGCCATGGCATCCATCTTGCCGTCGCGCTCACCGTCGGTACGCCGCGCCCGTGGCGCCTCGCCATCAAGCATGTCCCCATAGGAGCGCTCAAATTCACGGAGTCGCTCGAATCCTTCCGCTGATGCATCTGGCTCAGCAATCGGGCGTTCGTGCTCGATACGCGTCGTTTCCAACTCAAGCCCAGGCTCGGCAGTTTCCAGCGCAACATTGCGCTCTAACTCTTGAGCAAGCCGCTCC
>DBCE01000113.1 GCA_002292895.1 Phycisphaerales bacterium UBA966 | reverse complement strand
GTCCGCGGTGCCAACAAAGATGTAGTCGTGGCCAGTCAGGCTGGCGTCCATCAAGAGGTGCGCGCGGTGACCGTGGCCCATGATGATGTCGGCCACGCTGAGCACCGTGGGCGCATCAATCGTCATGGTTGACAACACGCGCCCGCTGCCGGCCTCATGGAGCGAAGCACCACCAACACCAATGAAGAGCGCGTCTTCAGCGATGCAATCGATGGCGTGATGGCTCTCTGACCACGTGCGTCCGGTAGCGATGGCCACCTGCCAGCCGGCATCGTGCGCGGCCTTCAATGCGGCGCGGTTGCGTGGGCTGACCCGCCCGCGCTTATCAAGCAGGGTTCCATCAAGATCGGTGACAATGAGTCCGGGCATAGGAAGTTTCAGGCAAAGTTCAACGCGGCGCGCCCCGGGAAGGATAAGCGTTTCCCGCTACACTCCCCGGTTCTATGAGCCAGATCGACCGCCGTCTAAAGACCATGCAGCAAGCCGACCTCAGCGAGGGGCGCGTCAATGACGATTTCGTGCATTGGCTCAAGACATGGGGGCAGAACATCCTGCTGGGCGTCCTGATCATTGCCGCCATCGCCATGGGTTGGTTCTGGTGGACCCAGCGCAAGGAGAAGGAGCGTGATGACGCATGGGCCGAACTTGGTGGCGCCAACCTTCCGGCTGCGCTGCAAGAAGTGGCCGCCAAGCATGAAGGCAAGGACGCGGTTGCGCCGTTCGCAGAGCTCTTGGCCGCTGACCGCTACCTGACCGCCGTGCTCTCCGATCAACGATTCGACCGCGAAGCCGGTGCGGTTGACGCAGCGCTCACTCCCGAGCTGCGCACGGAGTGGCTGAAGGCTGCTGACACCCTGTACGCCAAGGTGGCCGCGCGCATCACCCGCAACAAGTATCCAGACGACTACGGCTTCCTGTTCAGCGCCCTCTTTGGACGCGCCGCAGTGGCGGAAGACCTGGGCGACCTGAAGGCTGCCGAGGGCTACCTGAAGGACATCGAAACTCGTGCCAAGGGCACGGACTTCGCATCGGCTGGCGAGCTGGCTGCCAAGCGCATTGCCAATCTCCAAGCGCTGGCGACTCCAGTGGTGCTTCCATCGAAGCCCGTCGCACCGATGGCGCCTGCCATCCCTGATCTCACCGGTCAATTGGTACCAAGCGCAAACGCCCCGGCTGGCAGCGACCCCGCTGCGGCTCCAACCGCTGGTGAAGAAATGATCCGTCAACTGCAAGGCGGTAGCGCTCCGGCACCGGCCGCGCCAACGCCGGCTCCGGCTGCGCCAGCACCTGCTGCGCCGTGACCACGCCATCGGACGGGCCAGACGAGCTTGCAGGCGACACTGACGAAGAAGCGCTGAGCGCAGATCCTGCGGAGCTCTTTGAGCTTTACGAGAAGCAATCCGCCGACGATGAGACGCCGGTCACAGCTGTCTTTGAAGTCACCAAGAGCGTTGACCTCCGCCTTGATCGTTACTTAGCGCGGCGCGTTCCGTTCTTAAGTCGCACGCAGTTGCAGCGGCTGATTGAAGAGCAAGCCGTCACGGTCAACGGTCGTGCGCCAAAGGCAAGTACCAAGTTGCGACGCGGCGATCGGGTGGTGGCCACCCTACCGCCGCCGCCCACGAACACGCTTGCAGCCGAGAACATTCCGCTCGACATTCTGTATGAGGATGAGCATCTCATCATCATCAACAAGCAGCCCGGGTTGATTGTGCATCCAGCGCGCGCGCATAAGTCGGGCACGCTGATCAATGCCTTGGCGTGGCACTTCCTGCACAACACGGGTGGCACGCTGAGTACGGTTGGCGGAGATATTGCGCGGCCAGGCGTAGTGCATCGCTTGGACAAGTTCACCTCAGGCGTCATGGTGTGCGCCAAGAGCGACACCGCACACTGGCGTATCGCCAGACAGTTTGAATTGCGACAAACGCAGAAGCGCTACCTCTGCCTGGTTGAAGGCGAAGTGGAGCCATTTGCAGATGTCATTGACCTTCCGCTTGGTAAGCACCCAACGCTCAAGGAAAAAGCCGCGGTGCGCCACGATGAGTTAGGCAAGCCAAGTCAAACCGTCTACCGCACGCGCGAAATCTACGAGGGCTATTCGCTGGTAGAGATTGAGTTGCGAACGGGACGCACGCATCAGATCCGCGTGCACATGTCGCACATTGGCTACCCGCTAGTAGGCGACGACGTGTACGGCGGCAAACACGTCCGAGTGGGCGAGTTTGACGAGACGCAGCCGGACGCGCAGGATTTCTTACTGACGCGGCAGGCGTTGCATGCGGCGTACCTGGGGTTTGAGCATCCGATCACGGGGAAGAAAGTGTCATTCCAAGCGCCGATGTGGGGGGACTTGCAACGCGCGGTTGATCTGTTGCGGAAGAAGAGTCTGAAGCAAGTGCTGGAGGCGACCGGGTCGATTTTGGATATCGGTACAGCCTGAGAGGCGAGTCGCCGACATACGGCTATCGCTACCGGCAGCACCTTTGATTCAACACCGGCGCTTGCGACCGAACCGCGCGAGTCCACATCCAAACAGCAGTGCCACGCCGGATGGCGTTGGGACGGTGGTGTAATTCAACGTGAACGTCGCTCCGGGCTGTTGTAAGACCACACCCGACATATCGATCGTCAGCGCGTTGTTAACGAACGAGAGATCCGAGGCACTCAAATTTGCGACATTGCTTGAGGAGCCAAAGGTGAATGCAGAAAATGCCATCGAGGTCGGAATGCTCAATGTGAACTGGTTGGATCCGAAAAACGTCCATTGGACAATCGTCCCGGGCGGGCCGCCCCCGGAGTCGAAGGACAAGACCATCGAACTTTCGCGGAAATCAATACTGAAGGCAGCCCAAAGTTCACCAGGATTGCTCGACCAGTAATACTCAACCAACGCGGAACTCACCAGGAACGACGAAGCGTCACGGGTGGAGCTGCCCTCCAACCAAGTGAATTGCGCGGGTTGACCCACAAGCCCCGCTTGCGACTGACATGCGAGCATGCTGGCGCACAAAACGACCGTATACCCGCCAAATTGAAAGCGATTCATACCTTGCCTCCTCCTCGATGTGCATAGCGAATTTCAGCGCAAGACAAACTCTGCGGGAGTGTCCTATCAAAGGGTACCCCCGAATCGGGCAAGCACAAGTGGCTTACTTCACCGACGAGATAGAAATCCGCCGCAGTCCAGGCTAGTACCAAATGGTGCGAGCATGTAACCATGAGCATCCAATCAATGCATCAACGCCAACCATCTGGAGCATTGCTGCTGCAGCACCCGAAAGCAGCCCAAATCGTTCTGTAAATCGCACGCCACCCAGTCCAACCTCGGCCCGCCACGCGGCGGAGTCGATCGCGCCGATAATCGGGTTAAAGTCGATGATCCGACCGTCAGGAGTTCCGCCTTCAACCAACTGCTCCTGGAGTACGTATCCGAACTGCGCACCAGTATCGAAGAGACAGCGCGCCGAGTGGGCACCGATCCGCGCGTGCACGACTGGGGTACCCATGAAACTCTCAAAGTCAATGGGGGTTGCCTCCGGATGGACGTTCGCGTCACCGATACGAAACTCACCAGCTGGACCATCCCAACACGAGTCCTGCGCATTCAGTAAGTCTGTTCCAATCATGCCATCAAA
>DBCE01000250.1:7187-7673 GCA_002292895.1 Phycisphaerales bacterium UBA966 | reverse complement strand
CTGTTTGAAGTTGCATGGCGACTCCCCTGATGCGCCGCACATGAGCCGCGCGCGTGCGGTGATTCGTGCCATGGGTGGAGCAGAGAAGTGCAACAGCTTCAGTAACTTCTATCTTGCGGCGCTCGGGCAAATTAGTTGGAACGCCGTGCCGGCCATTCCGCCCGAAATCGTCTGGCTTCCCAAGTGGTTCTACTTCCACATGGACCGTCTGAGTGCGTGGAGCCGCACCATGATCTTGCCGCTCGCCATCGTGGCAACGCTGCAGCCGACGCGCAAGCTTGGAAGCGAGCAGGGCATTGCAGAACTCTTTCTGAGCGAACATGATCGGCATCGACTCAAGATGCCCATGACTACGCCGCACTTCTGGCGCGTCTTCTTCAAGGTGGTCGACAGCGTCTTGAAGTTTGCCGGTCGCGTGTTTGGTACGGCGCCGCGCATGTCGGCGATTCGTGCTGCATATAGTTGGATATTGGCGCGCGCGTCCCA
>DBCE01000250.1:6846-7130 GCA_002292895.1 Phycisphaerales bacterium UBA966 | reverse complement strand
TACATCCAGGTGGTGTTCCACGCGCTTGGCGTGAAGCGAAGTGATCCACTGGTGCTACGCGCTGAGAAGGATCTGGATGCATTCTTCATTGAAGAGCGCGCTGCGACCAACGGTGCTCCTGCATCTGCAGCTACCAGCCTTGAAACCATCCACATTCAGCCATGTTTCAGCCCGGTGTGGGACACCGGCATTGCTGGCTACGCGCTTGCCGATTGCGGGCTCACTGCGTCGTCAGATCGTTCATTTGATCGCGCCACTGCATGGTTGCGCGCGAAGGAAGTTCG
>DBCE01000250.1:5968-6657 GCA_002292895.1 Phycisphaerales bacterium UBA966 | reverse complement strand
TTTGCCATGCAGTGCGAGAACGGCGGATGGGCCGCATTTGACCGCACGCGGAATCATCAGATCTATGAGTACGTGCCGTTTGCCGATCACAATGCGATGCAGGATCCGGCGTGCCACGACATCACCGGGCGAACGCTCGAGTGCATGAGTTGGCTTGGCTACCGCATTGATAATCCAACCATCGCCCACGCCGTGGAATTCATCAAAGGCCATCAAGAGCCGGAAGGATGCTTCTGGGGTCGATGGGGCGTGAACTACATCTACGGAACGTGGCAGGCGGTGATCGGTCCGATTCGTTGCGGCGTTCCGCGCAGCGAGCCTTGGATTCAGCGCGCTGGCGCGTGGATCAAGAGCGTGCAGAAGTCGGACGGCAGCTTTGGTGAGACTGCAAATAGCTACGAAGATCGTTCACTGATGGGAACCGGGCCAAGCACGGCCAGCCAGACCGCGTGGGCGGCGATGGTGTTGCAAGAGGTGTACGGAGCGAACGATCCGGACTTGTGGCGCGCGCTTCGTTGGCTTGCGCAAACGCAGTTGCGGCCAGGCGATGCCGTGCAGCCTGACTTGAATCCGGACGGCGATCCGGCGGGCAGTTGGGTAGAGACGGAGTTCACGGGCACCGGCTTCCCGAAAGTCTTCTACCTGCGATACCACATGTACCGCTTGTATTTCCCGCTCATGGCGATCGG
>DBCE01000250.1:1175-5883 GCA_002292895.1 Phycisphaerales bacterium UBA966 | reverse complement strand
ATCAAAACGGCGCTGGCGCAGTGAATTCAACAGCCGCTGCGGTGGCGGGATGTGTAAATCCAAGTTGCTGCGCGTGCAGGCACAGGCGCGGCGAGAGCGCTTTGACATCGGCGGGTGCATACAGGTCATCGCCCAGAATGGGATGACCGATGGCTAACAAGTGCACGCGCAATTGATGGCTGCGACCGGTGATCGGCGTGAGTTCAAAGCGAGTGCGTGTGGGTTCGTTCAACAGTTCAAGAACGCGCCACCGGGTCACGCTGGCACGACCGTGTACGAAGTCAACAATTTGTAGCGGACCATTGACGAGGTCCTTCCGTATCGGAAGATCAATCTCGCCGCTGTCTTTGGGCGGATGCCCAGCGGCAATGGCGATGTAGGTCTTTGCAGTTTCGCGGCGCTCAAACTGCATGCTGAGTGCGCGGTGTGTGTCGGCATCAAGCGCCACTACTAGTACGCCGCTGGTGTCGCGATCAAGTCGATGAACAACGCGAGCGGTCGGCCATTCCTTCTGCAGACGTGCGATCAGGCAATCGGCCTTCTCTGGACCGATGCCGGGGACGGTCAGCAGCCCGCACTCCTTGTTCACCACCAGGAGGTGTTCATCGGCATAGAGAAGTTCGTACCCGCGTCCGTCCATTCTCCGATGGTAATGAATTGGCGCCGTTCGCCCCGGTGCCGAAATAGGTGCCGTTCAGCCCTGTCGCTTGTTTTTGGCGGTGCGGGGAGCGATCGCGCTTTCCGCCTCCATTATTGCGCGGGCGGTGCTACTTTCGGTGCCGAACGGTCTTAGAATCACGGAATGTTCGCACCCCGGCTTGTATGCATTTTCGTCGCCCTTGGCGTCCTTTCCGCATGTTCATCGCAGAAGGATGCTGCCGCGCCGGGTGCCGCGCCGGGTGCCGGGTCAGCATCCACGTCAGCCACCTCCGCGCCGGCGCCGACCCCGCTTACTGACTTTCGCGCCACCGAGGCATCGGTCCTCACGCATCACGTGCAGCTCACGTTCCCGGATCGATTTAGTAAGGCTGGCGAGAGTTACTTCAGCCCCGATGATCGAACCATTGTCTTTCAAGCCATTGAGAAGCCGGTGGGTGACGCCGCGCCGGCGGAGTTCTATTCCATGTATGTGGCCGATGTGGTGCGCGGTGCGGACGGTCGCATTTCAGCGATCGCCAACATCAAGCGCATCAGTCCCGAAGGCAGCGCGAACACCTGCGGATGGTTCCACCCAAAGCACCCGGAGATTCTGATCTTTGGCAGCACCATCGTGCCGCCTTCCAACAAGGAAACGCCCGGCTACCAGCGCGGCACCGGCAAGTACCGTTGGCAATTTCCGCCAGAGATGCGCATTGTGCAGGTGGACTTGCGCACGGCTGATGGCACTGCAAGCAGCCTCAAGACATTGGTTGGAGACGGCAACGGCTATGCGGCCGAATGCAGTTTTAGCCCGGATGGCCGCACGCTCCTCTACACGGAAGTGGATCCAAAGACGCAGGGCGATCTCTGGGTGATGGATATGCCGACTGGTGAAAAGCGCAAGATTGTGGACGCCCCCGGTTACGACGGCGGCCCGTTCTTCACGCCCGATGGCAGCGGGATCATCTTCCGCAGCGATCGGCAGGGCGACAGCTTGCTACAGATCTTCAGTGCTGATCTGGTGCGCGATCCATCCGGGAAAGTCACTGGAGTTTCCAACGAACGCGCGCTCACTAAGAACGAACACGTCAATTGGTGTCCGTACTACCACCCCGATGGTCGTCACTTTATCTATGGGTCAAGTGAGATGGGCCACCAGAATTACGAAGTGATGATGCGCGACGCCAAACATCCAGAGAGTTCCATTCGGATTACTAACTGCAGCGGTGCTGATGTGCTCCCGGTCTTCAGCCACGACGGAAAGTGGATGATGTGGACTGCGCAGCGGGGAATCGGAGAGAAGTCCAGTCAGATTTGGGCAGCGGAGTTTGATTCGGCGGCGGTGCGGGCTGGTAACGCCAAGCAGTGATTGGCGCATCTTGACTTGTAGTTTCCGTATTGTCCATCGCATTTCAGTCACCGAACATGCGTGTTGATGGTCTACACATATGCTGTGCGTGGCACATCTATCCGTCGTTCAACAACTTTGTAGGAGCTACCTATGACGCCAGAAACCGCTGCCGCATTCAAGCAACTTCATCATGCAAGTCTCGCAGCCAATGCGCTCGATACCAAGACCAAGGAACTGATCGCTATCGCCTGCGGTGTTTCGCGCCTTTGTGAGGGCTGCATTGTTCATCACACGAAAGCTGCGAAAATTGCTGGCGTGACCCTGCAAGAACTTCAGGAAACGCTCGATGTCTGCACGCTGATGAATGGCGGACCAGCCACGGTGTACGGCAAGAAGGCGCTTGAGGCGTACGGGGCGTGACGGAAAGGTTCGCACGCGCGTGACGAGGTGTTATGCATGTGTTCTGAACCCGCGCGCGTGTTATTCGTCGAGGCTCAGAGCACTGGTTGCCTAGGATGGTGCCTGTTCCGATGCACATCTATCACGACCGCCGTTTCCTGATTCCGTTTCGCAGTGCGTTACTGCCGCAGATCTTCACGGATGTGCTGGTCATTGGCACCGGCGTGGCGGGGCTTCGGACTGCCATTGAGGCTGCGGCGCACGGTGATGTCATTGTGTTGGCGAAAGAGGCAGTTGACCTTTCCAACACCAGTTGGGCGCAGGGCGGAATTGCGGCGGTGCTTTCCGATCAAGACACGGTGGCGAGCCACGTTGCCGACACCTTGGAAGCGGGCGCTGGACTCTGTGACATTGGTGCCGTGAACGCGCTTGTTGACGAGGGTCGCCACGAGATCGCGCGTCTCTTAGAGTGGGGCATGCGTATCGATCGCGCTGCGGATGGTTCGCCTGCGCTTGGTCTGGAGGGTGGGCATCATCACGCGCGGATCGTGCATACCGATGGTGATGCAACGGGCTATGAGCTTGCGCGTTGTTTGATTGAACGCGTGCGCGCGACGCGCGGCATTCGCGTGTTCGATCGCTGCTTTGTCATTGATCTTCTGCGTGCTGCGGACGGATCGGGGCGCGTGCTTGGAGCGCTGAGCTGGCATCCGCGCTACGGGCTGCAGATCATCTGGGCGCGCGCAACCGTGCTTGCTTCCGGCGGAGCAGGGCAAGTGTTCCGCGAAACCACCAACCCGAAAGTTGCCACCGGCGACGGCGTTGCCATGGCGTGGCGCGCGGGCGCGGAACTCTCCGATCTTGAGTTCTTCCAGTTTCACCCCACCGCGCTGTACGTAGCCGGTGCCGGGCGCATGCTCATCAGTGAAGCGGTGCGCGGCGAGGGCGCATACCTCGTCAATCGCAACGGCGATCGCTTCATGCAGGGCCTTCATCCGATGGCGGAGCTAGCGCCGCGTGATGTCGTGAGTAAATCCATCGTTCGCCATCTTTCCGGTAGTGGCGAAAGTCATGTATTTCTTGACTGCAGGCACTTTGCGCCGGGGCGATTTGTTGAGCGATTCCCGGGTCTTGCGCGCATGCTGGCGGGGTTCGATATTGATCCAACCCGCGATCGAATTCCGGTGACGCCAGCGGCGCATTACATGATCGGCGGAGTGCGCACGGACCTTGATGGGCGGACGTCGCTGCCGGGATTGTGGGCGTGCGGTGAGGTGGCTGCCAACGGAGTGCATGGCGCCAATCGCTTGGCATCCAATAGTTTGCTTGACGGGTTGGTGTTTGGTCGACGCGTGGCGGTTTCCATTGCTCGCGAGGCGCCGCCCGAGGTGTTGCCGCGAGCGATTGTCAGCGAAGTACACACAGCAACGCACGGCGAGCTGGATTTAGCAGACATTCGCTCGAGCCTTCGCAGCGCCATGTGGCGTAATGTGGGCATCGAACGCAGTGGCGCGCATCTCACTGATGTACTTTCGATGTTTGCATTCTGGGGCCGCTATGGAATGGACGAGGTGTTCTCCACGCCCGAAGGTTGGGAAGTGCAGAACCTTCTCACGGTGGGACTATTGATGACGCGCGCGGCGCTCGCGCGGAACGAGAGCCGCGGCACGCATCAACGAACGGACGTGCCGGCAACCGATCCAGCGCAGGCGCATCATGTGACGTGGTCGATCGCGCGCTTGGAGCCAGTGGCGCGCGCGCTTGGATCAGCGGGTGTGGCGGCGGGGCGGGCGGGATGAAGTACGAACTGCCTAATGTTGCAGTGATTTCACTTGTTTCCGCGGCGATGCTCTGTGCGTGCACGCCGGAGCGAGTGGAGTATCGATACCGCCCCAGTTACATGGTGGACGGCGATGCGCCGAAGGAAATGGTGCTGCGGGACGGTACGAAAGTGATCTTTGTGGATCGACCGCTCGGCGAGACTGCGATTTCCAAGGCAGGCCCAGGCACTGCGCCGTTACCGCCGAAACTCGGTGCGGACGGCAAGCCGATCCCCCCGAAGGCATTCGAGCCGCGCGAACAACTTGATGACGGCACGGTGGTGTTGCGGTGCATGATGCCGGAGCACGTGGTGGCAAACACCATGGCATGCTTTCGCAACGAGGAATATCAGTTGATGTGGGACCAGCTGCTTGCGCCGGAAGCGCGCGCGGAATGGAAGCGGAAGGGTGGCTTTGAGGGGTTTGACAAGTGGTGCAAGGACAACCGGCGCGTCACCATGGAGCTGCTCAACCGAATGCGTTTCAACGCGGTGGGGTC
>DBCE01000250.1:584-1023 GCA_002292895.1 Phycisphaerales bacterium UBA966 | reverse complement strand
TGGTCCCGTTCCTCCCGGACCAATTTAAATTGGTCCACGGAGGAACGGGACGATTGTGTGCGAAATAAAATGGTCCGGGAGGAACGGGACGAATTTATGTTTCGACCATCATTGACACCGCGTTGCCGCCGCCGAGGCATAGGCTGCAGATGCCGCGCTTGCCACCGGTGCGGTGCAGCTGGTGGATGAGCGTGACCAATACGCGTGCGCCGCTTGCTCCGATCGGGTGACCAAGGGCCACGCCGCCGCCGCAGACGTTTAGCTTCTCGTGCGGGATCGCGAGCGGCGTGACATTGGCAAGCACCTGTGCGGCAAACGCCTCGTTCACTTCAAAGAGGTCAATGTCTGCAACGGTCTTGCCGGTCTTCTTGAGCAATTGCTCAATTCCAACCTTCGGCGCCGTAAACAAGTCCTTTGGCGCGACACCGGAAGTGCCGTA
>DBCE01000250.1:0-467 GCA_002292895.1 Phycisphaerales bacterium UBA966 | reverse complement strand
GTCACCGTGCCGTCCTTCGTGAACGCCGCGCGCAACTTTGCCAGGCCGTCCGCCGTGGTGTCCGCGCGGAAACCTTCATCAACATCCAGCCCGGTCTTCGCCATGCACTGCTCGGCCGACAGCGGAACGATCTCCGCCTTGAACCAACCATTCTTGGTTGCCTCGGCCGCACGGCGATTGCTCTCTGCGCTGAATGCATCTTGCGCACCGCGGGTCACGCCGCAGCTTGAAGCGGTGTGCTCGGCGGCGTTACCCATTGGCCAATTCTCAAACGCGCAGGTGAGACCATCGAACTGCATGTGGTCGATCAGCTTGCCCTCGCCGTACTTGATGCCGCCGCGCACCTGCGCCAGGTGCGGCGCCAAGTCCATGTTCTCCATTCCGCCGGCCACCACGCAATGCGCGTCGCCGAGGCGGATCATGTTCGCGGCTTGCATCACGGCTTCAAGGCCGGAGCCGCAGACCTT
>DBCE01000063.1 GCA_002292895.1 Phycisphaerales bacterium UBA966 | reverse complement strand
CACGGCAGATGGAATTCCAAGGCGCAGCAAATCACGGACTGCGGCGCCATCGAATCGCCATGAACGCCGAATGCCAAATTCGCGGTCCATCCGGCGGCCGAGAAAGATTGCTAACGGGAGCCCGGCCTCAATACAAGTGCCAAGCACGGTGGCAAGTGCGGCACCCGCAACGCCCATCGGCGCGATGCCGGGAACGCCCGGCAACCCCATGGATGGAAGGCCCACATGACCAAAGATAAACGCGTAATTCAACACCAGGTTGACGATGTTGCCAGCGATCGCTGCCACGGTGATCACGCCGGGGCGCTGAATGCCAAAGAAGAAATTGCTCATCGCCTTGCCGACCACCACCGCCACGCCGCCAAAGATCAGAATCTCCGCATACGCAGTTTCGAGTTCGGTGGTCCGCGCGGAGTGACCCATCATGGAGAACAATGCGGGCAAGCACAGTCCAAACGGAACGAGCAGCACCGCCCATGCCAACACGCCGAGCCATAGCCCTGCCCATCCGTATCGCGCCACTTCATGTGGCCGCCCCGCACCGATCGATTGACTTACAAAGGTGTTGACTACCGAGAGCACCCCGACCACTGCAATGATGGCTGCCCAACTCCACACGCTGCCGTTGCCCTGCGCGCCGACTTCAATCGGACCAACTTGCGACACCATCACGGCATCCACAAACTGCATCACCGTGTAGGAGAGCATGGTGACCACGGTGGGCCACGCAAGCGACCACACCTCGCGAACGGGACCCATGGCGGGCACACCGATAGCGGAGGGGGGCGCTTCACTCTGCATAGAAGAGGAGTCGGTCGAAATTCAGTGAATTCAAGCTACTGCGCGACCAATACGCTTCGCCGCCATGCGCTCAGCGCCGGGGAGACGAATGCGCTTGACGAGGCCCACTGCAGCGAGCGAGCGGATGGTGATCCAGCTCAGGTCAAACTGCCACCACTGCAGGCCGTGACGCGCGCTCGCTGGGAACGCGTGATGATTGTTGTGCCAACCTTCGCCCATGGCAAGAATGCCCATGATCGGATTGTTACGACTGTGGTCGCCAGAGCGGAACGTACGCGTGCCCCAAATGTGGCACACGGAGTTGATGCTCCACGTGGCATGGTGCACCAAGAACATACGAATGACGCCGCCCCAGATAAATCCGAGGAACGCGCCCTTCCAGCCACCATCAACAAGTCCACCGATCACTGCAGGAACAACGAAGCCCATGAGAACCCAAAGTGGGAAGAGCTTGCTGATCATCCGTGCGCGCGGGTCAGCAGCAACATCGGGTGCATACTTCTTGACGCTTGACGCAATATCGTCGTTACTGAAGAGCCAACCAACATGCGAGTGCGCGAAACTGCGAACCCATCCGATGATCCCCTTCTGGCGACCAGCGTGCGGTGAATGCGGATCTTCAATGTCATCGGAATGCAGATGGTGACGCCGATGCGTAGTGACCCACCACAGGAGCGGGCCCTGCACTGCCATGGAACCGCAGATGCCAGCAGCCCACGCAACGGGAGCCGAGGCTTCGAATGACTTGTGTGTGTAAAGACGGTGGTAACCAATGGTGATACCCATCGAAGTCATGAAGTAACCGACGATCATCATCGTCAAGTCTGTCCATGAGAAGTAGCCACCCCACGCGTACCAAATGGATACAGCAAGGACCACGGGCGGAACCACCACCGCGATCAGCGTGAGAATCTTGACGTTGTTTCCAACTTCGCCAACCGGCTCATGGTCGTGACTGTAGAGAACGTGAACATCATCATGTTCATCGATATCGTGATGCGCGTGCGGAAGATTGCTCGGTGCCTTGGGTAGGTCGGTGACAGTCATGGAGCGAAAGCGTAGCGCGGACGTACCGACAATCCAATAGAAGAAGCGCTAATTCGCGAAAGTTCCGTATACAGATCGTTTCGGAAAGTTCCGTAAATGACACTGGCGCACTCAGAATGCGCATCGGTGAGCGTGTGCGGCTGATTCCGGACAATCTTGATGCGTCAAGGTGTATTTGCGCGTATCTTCTGACCCTTCATGGCATTCAAATCACTTCGTCTGGCAGCCCCACTTCTCCGCGCACTCGCCGAGGAGGGGTACGAAACTCCCACCCCAATCCAAGCAAAGGCCATCCCACCCGCTCTTGAGGGTCGCGATATCTTGGGCTCTGCCCAGACCGGCACCGGGAAGACGGCTGCCTTCTGCCTGCCCCTCATCCAGCGCTTGGAAGTGGCTGGCGAACTCGGCGCGGACGCAGCGCACGCTCCGAAGCGCGCACGGACTTCTGGCCGACCGCATGCGTTGATTCTTGCACCAACGCGCGAGTTGGCGGTGCAAATCGCTGAGAGCCTGGCCGTGTACGGCCGCCACGCGGCGTGCCGGACTGCCGTGATTTACGGCGGAGTTGGACAAGCTGGACAGGTACGCGCGTTGCAAAACGGCGTTGACATTGTGGTGGCAACCCCCGGACGATTGCTTGATTTGGTTCAACAGCGTCACTGCAATCTCAGCGAAGTGCACATCTTGGTTCTGGACGAAGCCGATCGCATGCTCGACATGGGCTT
>DBCE01000254.1 GCA_002292895.1 Phycisphaerales bacterium UBA966 | reverse complement strand
GCCCGCGACCGTGAGACCGCGCTGACGGGTGATTGATGAACGCCAGCCACGCGGAACTGCTGACCGATGCCGTCGAGGAGGCGTGTGCTGTCATTCCGCGCGCTGCACAAGCGGCGTGGATTGAAGATATCGCGGCTGGATATGAAGAAGTAAAGCGTGCGGCAGAGTCCAAAGGCGTCGCTCGCCGCGCGGGCACTTGGTACACGCCAACCGATACGGTCACGCGGGTACTGGATGCCGCCATGACGGCGAGCCCAACGAAGGCATTCAGCGCATGTGACCCCGCGTGCGGAACCGGCAACTTTCTTGTAGCGATCGCTGATCGACTTAAAGCGAATGGATGGACCGGCGCGCGCATTGCTGCAGCGGTGCACGGCATGGATCTTGACCCATTTGCGGCAGCTGTCACGCGCGTGCGATTACGACTGCGCGTCGGCGGCGCGGCTGCGTTGTGGCGCTCATCCATTCGCTGTGGTGATGCATTGGTGGAAGGCGCATGGACAGGATGCGAATACTCGCTTGTAGCTGGGAATCCACCATTTCTGAGCCAGCTTGGCAAGAAGTCGGTGCGTTCGCGCGCAGAACAAGGCGCACTACTCAAACGATTCGATGGTCATGTTGCGGGGTATGCCGATACCGCGTCTGTATTTCTATTGCTTGGCACAGAACTTGCGCCGCGCGGCACCGTGGCCTTGCTGCAACCCATGTCAACGCTTTCGGCCGCGGATGCGCTGCCCATTCGTATCGCATGCGAAGCACGCATGAAGCTTGCTGCCGTCATCATGTTGCCCGACAACACCTTTGGCGCGGCCGTACGAACGTGCATTCCAATGTTGACGCAGCGCGCGCCGGCGACGTTGCGGATTCGTAACGCCGACGGAAGCCTGCACCGTATTGCTCGGCAACGCTGTTCGGGCGGCGCCTGGGGCGCGGCGCTTGCTGCCGCGCGCGGAGTTCCCGATCCCTGCGCGTCATGCACTGATGGAACACTTGATGATTGGATGCGATCAACGGCAGACTTCCGTCAGCACTATTACGGCCTGCGCGGTCATGTTCATGCCTCGGAAGGCGCGGCTCCTTCGCCTCAAGCGCCGGCCCTCGTCACTGTTGGTGCGATCGGCGCCGCTCGCTTGGACTGGGGAGCCCGACCGGTGCGCATCCACGGACAGACCTTCTTTGGACCGATCATTCGAACGAGTGAACTGATGAACGATGCCGTGCTCGGACCGTGGGTGCTTGCACGAAAGGGTCCCAAAATTCTGGTGGCGACCCAGACTCGAGCGATTGAGGCATGGGTGGATGCGAAGGGCATTGCCATGCCGTCAACCCCCGCGATCACCGTGACGCCAAAGCGCGCCGCCGATCTGTGGAAAGTGGCAGCCGCCTTGTTGGCGCCAGCGACGGCCGCCGAAGCATGGTGGCGCCACGCCGGTGCGGGGATGTCTGCACAGGCGATTCGGGTTTCGGCATCGCAATTGCGTGCACTTCCGGCGCCGGGCAACCACGCGGCATGGGATCGCGCTGCTCGTGCGCTCGCGGAGTGGCAGAGATTGGGAACCATGAGTGCACGCGATAAGTTTGCCGGTCTCATGTGTGATGCCTACGGGGTTCCGGCTGGCGCGGCGCGCGAGCAACTGTTGGAGTGGTGGCGCGCGGCGGTGTCCGATGCGCGTGCTGGCGACGTGGCGGCTTCGGTCAGGGCGCGTGGCTGAGAACGTGTGCACTGACGCAACGTCCGTTTGCAAACATGTTCTGTTAAACTCACCATCTGCGGCGAAACCAAGGTCTGGCGTGAAATCAAAGGCGCGGATTGGTGCGCAGCGAGTTCGAGTTAGTCTGTGATGCGCGTCGATGGATCGACCAGTGTGAGCAACGGCCCTCGGCATTGAGCAGCGGGCTCCCAAGGAATGAGTGCAGGCAGGATGCCAACGATCGTCCAAAAATTTGGCGGAACCAGCGTCGCAGATCCGCAACGGATCATGCGTTGTGCTGCACGCATTGTTGAAGCACGCAACGCCGGCAACCGTGTCGTGGTGGTGGTCAGCGCGATGGGCCATACAACCGACCAGTTGATCGGTCTTGCTGAGCAAATCTCTGGCGCGCCCAGTCCGCGTGAGATGGACATGTTGATGGCTACTGGCGAACAGATCTCCGTGGCACTCATGGCCATGGCGCTGCACACGCTCGGTTGTGATGCGGTGAGTCTGACCGGAGCGCAGGCAGGCATTGATACTGATGCCGCGCATCGCAAGGCGCGGATCTCGCAGATCGATCGCAAGCAACTGCAGCGCATCCTGGACTCTGGCGCGGTGCCGGTTGTCTGCGGATTCCAAGGAATTTCCCCAAACGGTGATATCACCACGCTTGGCCGTGGTGGCAGCGACACCACCGCGGTGGCGCTTGCAGCTGCTCTTGATGTTGCAGCGGATGGAGGCATCTGCGAGATATTCACGGATGTTGACGGCGTCTATACCGCTGATCCACGGTTGGTACCCAACGCCAGCAAGCTGCGACACATCAGTTATGAAGAGATGCTGGAACTAGCGTCCATGGGTGCAGCGGTCATGCACCCGCGCGCCGTGTTGTTTGGCGAAAAGTTCAGCGTTCCGATTCATGTTCGTCATAGCCAGAAGCCGGATTTGGGCACGCTGATTGTGCCCGAGGAGCAGATCATGGAAGACATTGTTGTTGTTGGTTGCGCACTCAAGCAAGACCTTGGGCGCATCAGTCTCAAGGCGTTGCCGCGAACCCCGGGCATTCAGGCACAGATCTTTGAACCGATCTCTACAGCGAACATCAGCGTGGATGACATCGTGCAGACGGAGTTTGGCGACACCACGACCATCGCCTTCACCGTGGAGCATGGGGACATTGCGGATGTGAAGTCCATCTGCCAAGCGCTGATCGGGCAGTTGGGGCGTGGGGATATTGACGTTGAGGTGGGCCTGGCCAAGATCAGTGCGGTTGGGACCGGCATGAAGAGTCATTCAGGCGTGGCCAGCCGGATGTTCCGAGCGCTTGGAGAGGCAGGGATCGCCATTCACAACATCACCACCAGTGAGATCAAGATCAGCTGCATCGTGGATCGCCAGCACGGCGAGCGCGGGCTGCAGTTGGTGCATGACTCGTTCGGATTGTCGGCGGGTGACGGCACCAGTTCACCGATGCAGTCCACGGGACGGGGCCGCCGTTGACGGGCGCGTGGGCCGACAGAACGGGGTTCGGGGCTGACGGACGGGCAACCGCCCAAATCGCCGCCGCAGCCGAGAAACCCCGGAGGGGACCCCCCTCGGCCGTTCCTGGGATATGGAATTTAACGTAACAGCCATTATGGGACCTTGTCGACAAAGCGAGAAACGGCTCCCCCGGAGTTTGGCCAGACCATGACTGCTCGGAAACCAACCCCAGCCACACCATCCGCGGGTCGCATTGTGGCTCCGCCGTGCGCGCAGTTCCGTCGTCACCTCCGTGGCGTTGGGCTGAAATACACCACCGAGCGCGCCGACATCCTGGATGCTGCCAGTGGGTTTGAACATCCCTTCGATGCCGAAGCATTGATGGCGGTTCTGGATCGCCGCGCTCGCACCGTTTCCAAAGCCACCGCATACCGAACCCTGAAGTTGCTGGTTGACGCTGGCATCTTGGTTGAGCGCTTGCACGCTCGAGATTCGGTTCGTTATGAGTTTGCGCCTGGTGGTCATAACGGCCAGTCAGCGCTTGCCACACAGATTGAGATTCGCCATCCGGACGGAACCCGTACGGTGACCTCCGATCCACGGATCGATGCACTGGTGTTGGAACTGTGCCAAACTGCCGGGGTCCAAGCGCGCAAGCGCACCCTGCTGATCGACTGCGCTCCTTAACGATCGGAATCCGGGCGCCGATGTGGGATGCCACCGGACAAGTCATCTTCTTCGAGCGGTCGGCTGATGGAGTAGTCGCCGCGGAACCATCGCTCAAGATCTGCCAATCGGCAACGCTTGCTGCAGAACCGGCCGTCACTCCCTTGACCAAGCGGAGCTCCGCACGTTCGGCAATCGACAGCCGCAACGCCTGGTCGAACCCACTCAATCTCTATCTCGCGCACATCTTCACCGGCGTGGCGCAGGCGCACGTCGATCCGAACCTCCGGCAACACTGCTGCGATACGCGACGGCCACTCGACCGCAATGATGGCATCGCCTTGTGCAAGCAATTCATCCCAGCCGATCGATGCCAGGTCTTCCGATGAACGGATTCGATACGCATCAATATGCACCAACAGACCGGAGTCACACGGGTGCCGATGTTCAATGACAAACGTTGGGCTGGAGATGGCGTGGGCATCAGCTCCGAGTCCGCGCGCCAAGCCACGAACGAAACAGGTCTTGCCAGCGCCGAGGTCGCCTTCCAGCGTGATCACTGTTCCCGGCGCAACGCGCATCGAGAGCGCTGAAGCAATGCGTTCGGTTTCTTCGGGGCTGGAAGTACGGCGAATTTCAATGGTCATGACGTGATCCTCATTGTCCATGTTCCCAGCCAAGGGCCGAAACGTCGTGTTCTTCAGTTCCGACGCGCACCGCGACGCGCGCTCCGCCCGACTCTTGGAAGCGCCCGACCACCGTCACAGGCGTACCCGCAACGGATGCGGGCGGCTCGCCCGAGCATGCAAACGCCAGTTCATAGTCTTCCCCGGTACTGACAGCGGCTTGCCACCCTGCTCCATCGGCACACGGCAATTGCACGGCATCAATACGAACCGCCACATCAGAAGCGATTGCCAAGTGCCCGGCATCGCGGGCGAGACCGTCAGAGATATCGATCATGGCATGTAAGCGATCGCCCAGCGCCTCAACCAAGGCAAGCGCCTCAGCAACGCGTGGCGTGAAGGAGAGGTGCCGTCCCGATCCGTTCGGGTGCCAGCCGTCACCAAGCGTTCCGGTTACGCAGAGGAGGTCGCCCACACGTGCGCCTGAGCGGGTCACCACGCGACCGGTTGGACCGGGTTCTGCAAGTACCGAAACGGAAACCACCAACGCACCGTCCGCTGCCGCGTGCGTGCCGATATCACCACCAACCACTGGGCACTGAAACATGAGGGCGGCAGCGCGCAGTCCGTCAGACAGCGCGCGCACTTCATGGTCAGGCATGGACGCAGGAAGCGCCACCGTTGCCACGGCACACGCAGGAACCCCTGCCATTGCGGCAATATCGCTGATGTTGCGCGCGAGCGCCTTGCGTGCCACCAAGTCCATGGCGGTTCCAAGCGCAAAGTGTCGACCAGCAATCACTTGGTCCGCGGCAACCAACACGCGACGACCGGCGAGTTTCACCAGTGCCATGTCATCGCCTGGCGGCACCAACACCTCAGCTCCGCCGCACGCCGCAAGTTCTGCATTGTGCTTACAAATCTCGGCGATGAGCTCTGACTCACGCATGATGACTGCCTGCAGTGCTGAGAATGGAAAGAAGCGCCTCGGCAGTTCGTTCGGTTGCTCCCTGATGAGCGATCACCACTTCACGGGCAGCGAGGCCGAGCCGCGCACGTTCGTTCGGATCGTCTACAAGGCGACGAATGGTGGAGAACAACTGTGATTGATCGATGCGGACCATGCCATTAGCCAACTGCAATGCCTCTGCGGAATCCTTGAAGTCATGCATGCGTGGACCAGCAATGATGGCCTTGCCGAGCGCCGCTGGTTCCATGGGATCGGATCCATACAGCGTGCCGAACGTGCGACCAATGACCACCACATCAGCCAATGAATACGCCTTGCGGAGTTCGCCGATCGTGTCCAGTAGAAAGAGACCAGTGGTGCTTCCAGGCGTTCGTGCCGATCGGCGCGAACAACCCTTCAGTTCAGCGGCGGCAGCGTCGAACCACTCGGGCTTTCGTGGGGCGCACAGCAATTGCACGCCCTTTGGAATTGCCTCGCGGAGCAGTCGATGTTCCTCAGGCGCTGTCGATCCAGCAACAACCAGCGGCTTGGAGCGATCGATTCCCATCGCCTCTGCAAAGTCGGCAGCGCCAGGAACTTCGTCCGCCACTTGGGCGGTATCCCACTTCATGGTGCCGGTGACAAACGCACTGTTCTCATGCAAGCCCAGTCCAACGAACCGTGCTGCGTACTCTTGGTTCTGAGCAAACACGGCGTGCAGCGATCGAAACGATGACGCCACCACCCAACGAGCCTGGAGGTAACGGCTGTAACTCCGCGCTGAGAGTCGCCCGTTTACTACCACCACCGGAACGTGGCGAGCTGCGCATGCTGCAACGAAATTCGGCCACACTTCCAATTCGCACAGCGCTACCACGTCCGGGCGCACGCGATCAAGGAAGCGCTCCACCATCCAACTTGCGTCGAAGGGATATCGAACCACGGTGTGATGACCAAAGAGTGCCTGCGCGCGCGCAAAGCCGGTGTCGGTGGTGGCGGCGATGACGATATCTGGCTTGGTGTGATCGTTGGACAGCCGATCCACCAGCTGCCGAATGGCGTTGACCTCCCCAACCGATACCGCGTGAATCAGGATGCGCCGGCGTTCCGGTGCGGTCAAGGCCGCGCCATGGCCGAAGCGCGCACCCCAATCGGTGCGAAGCTTCCCAGCGCGGTGCATCCGCCACGCCCAAATGGGCGCGGTCACGGTCATGGCGAACATGTATGCGGCATCACGCAGTCGGCGCATCCCGGCAAGGATACGGTTCAGACCCGGTTCAGCAGTGGGTCGATATCATCCGCGCACACATGTCCCACTGGCAGCAACTTACCGAATTCGTCGTCCGGCTCCCGCATCGCGCGGGAGAGCTCGCTCGCTTGACTGCCCAGTTGCGGGCTGCCAAGGTAGAGATACTTTCCTACTACGGCCCCACCGAAGGTCGCTCAGCGGATGGGTTCCACATCATCCCGGCCGATGCCGAGCAATTCCGGGAGTTTGCCGCCAAGATCGGATTGGGCACGTGGGAAGAATCATGCTTCCACATCACCGGCGCGTACCGCGGTGGCGACTTAGTGGGCACCCTTGATGCCATCTCTCAGGAAGGCATCAACATCCAGTTTGTCAATGCATTTGAATCTGGCGGACAAATGGGAATTCTCATTTGGGTAGATGATGCGGATGTCGACCGACTGACGAAACTCTTGAGCGTGGTATGAATGGAGACGGTTGGCGTATCGGTGTCGATATTGGCGGCACCTTCGCTGACTGTGTTGGCATTGCCCCGGATGGAACGCGGCGCAGAATCAAGATCTTGACGGATGGACGGGTCCGAACGCTGGC
>DBCE01000138.1:1209-2588 GCA_002292895.1 Phycisphaerales bacterium UBA966 | reverse complement strand
CGCCGGAGAGGATAGGGCCGCGCTCAGCGGCCATCCTCGTAAGGCGGATGCGGGCCAGTACGAAAGCGTGTTGCATCAGGGCTACTAAGAAACCGCGCCACATCAACGAAACCAGGATGAATCATGCCCCCAAGCCGAGTGTCATTTGAGGTCCGCATCCACGCCGAGGTACTCGCGCATGTGTTGCTCGTAGGTCTCTTGATCCTTGTCGCGACTGAAATCAAGGCGCAGTTCGTTGATGACCTTGGTCCCCTGGCCAATCCACTGCTTCCAGGTTTCCGCACTGATGTTCTCAAAGATCCACGCACCAACCGGACCACGAAACGGCGGTGCCGTGAGCTTGCTGCCCGGGCGGCCCGTTCGCTGGCAAATGAAGGTGCCGGAGGCCTTGAGGCGCTCCGCTGCGGCATCTACTTCGGCCGCAAGCTTTGGTGGCTCGCGACCGATCGATCGCAAGAGGTCTGCCATGGCGTTGCGCGGCATCATGTCGCCCTTGCGCGCTGCAGTTTCATAGCCGCGGGTCAGAACGTCCACTGCGCGGTCCGCCCAACCGGCGCCGATCATTGCTTGGCCGGCCAACTGAAATGCCTTGCTCATGTCCGGGGCCAATTCAACGCATCGCTCAAAGCTTCGAGCCGCCTCAGCGTGTCGACCGGAGTCCAGATACGCCTTGCCGAGGGAGAAATGCGCCATTTCGTTGGTGGGATCGGCTGATGCCATCTTCTCAAACTGCGCGATGCGGTCGACGGATTGTGGGGCGCCTGCGGTGCTCATGAACGGATGATAGGAGCAGCAGCGCCCAACGGACGTACTGGTTTCGCGCCGCGAACGGGCCGAATCCAGTTTTTCCGGTGGTACGCCCACCACTCCAGCACCAACAAGATCAGCGCGGCGGTAAGCGCATAGGGCCAGAGATCGCTGAGCGATCCACCCTCGCTTCCGGTGCCCTGCACCACTTGCGTTCCAATCGAAAGCTGATCGGCAGCAGTAATCCGGCCCTCACCCTCAGCGGTGTTCACCGCAAACATCCGGCGCTGCTCGCCGCGATCGTCAGACCAGCGGAATTCGTAGGTGCCCGCTCGAACCAAGGGGCCAAAGGTCACGGAACCCTCGCGTGCTTGAAGCGTCTGCACCGATCCGTCGGGGAGCGTGAGCGTGGCTTCTTTCACTCCCGCCGCGGTGCGCACGGAGAGTGTCTCGCCAGGATGATGCTCTTCTTGCACCGCCGCCTGGTCGAGCGCGCCGAGCCATTCAACAGCATTGGCGATGAATGTGACGAACCCGCGCTGGAATGGCCAGTTGGAGTCAAGTGGCTCGAAGGTGATGATGACCGCCGCAACGGGTCCGCGCCGCGCTACCACCACCAGCGGAACGTCCGG
>DBCE01000138.1:0-1088 GCA_002292895.1 Phycisphaerales bacterium UBA966 | reverse complement strand
GCATGAAGCAGCGGGTGCTCGCTGCGCTGTGATCGCACCGAGAGCTTCTCCTTTGTTCCGTAAGCGTTCAATCCGTCGATGCCCACCGGAACCCCAAGTATCAAGTAGCGGCCCGGTGGAAGTACTGCCGGAAGTGACGCGGGTGTAGCCACCACGACATCAAACTCATCGCTCTTCACGCCGCGCGTAGCGAACTCGGCTGGAGTGAGAAACTCCACTTTCTCTGCTGGAATGGCAGACACCACATTCTTGGCAGCAAAGTCCACCGCTCCCACCACCGCAATGCGCAATCGGCGCGGCGCACTCACCGAAATCTCGGCACGGTTGTCAGCAACCATCACATCGGAGCGCACCAACGCAACTGAAATCACTCCAGCACGCGGCTGGATGATCGGTGGGAAGGTCACGCGCTCGTAGCCGGGCTTGTACGGCACTTCGACCGCGCCCGCCGCGGCACCCCGGCTCGCAATGGCACCGCTCGCACCTGCACGACCGCCACCTGCGGCCGGCACCTTGACGGGCTTCGGCGTTACAGATCGACGCGATCCATCAATCGACAACTCAAGATCGGTTTCGATCGCCTCAGGACCATCGTTGCGCACCGTGACGAAGACCTGAATCACGCCAGGCTCGGTCGCACTTCGTTCTGCAGCAATACCTTCAATGCCGAGATTGGCCGCGTCCGCACGACCACACACGTGGTACGAAATGGTCTCGCCCGGACGGATCGCTTCGGCAGCAATATCTGAAATTTGCCCGTCAGACCAGAGTTCCAGCGAAGCACCTTCACTGGCGGTAGCGCCCTGCGTCTCTGGATCAATGACGGTTGCAAATGCACGAGCCAAAGAAAGCGCATCACCAATCCGGCTGCCGCCGTCCGTCTGTTCAATGCGATCGATGGCACGCTGCAAATCACCGCTCGAGCGCGTAAATGGCTGCATGATCTTGGCGGTGTCAGAGAAACTAATCACCATGGTCTCACCAGGGATCGATGAGAACAGGCCGCCCGCAAACAACTGTTCGACGCGTTCCTTCGCTTGTTCCTTGGCAATGGCCAGCCGAGACTTCTTCCCATCAAGATCAGTAGC
>DBCE01000188.1:37302-37482 GCA_002292895.1 Phycisphaerales bacterium UBA966 | reverse complement strand
AAAGCCACCCATGGGACTCGACGCGACTGCCGACGCGGCCAGCGCCGCGGAGGCACCAAGCGCGAGGACCAGCTCCTTCGGCCGATCCAATCGGCCGAAGGAGCGCGCGTCGCCAAAGGCGACGCGCTGGGAGGCTGAAACGCAGCAACAGGCGCTGCCCGAAGGGCACCGCCTGTTGCG
>DBCE01000188.1:36607-37277 GCA_002292895.1 Phycisphaerales bacterium UBA966 | reverse complement strand
GAAAGCCACCCATGGGACTCGAACCCACGACCTGTGCTTTACGAAAGCACTGCTCTACCACTGAGCTAGGGTGGCAATACCGAACCGAGAATGATACCGCCCCGCATCCCCACGCCGCTCATCGCGCGCAGGTCACCTGAGAGGCTTCCGCCACTCACATTTAAACGTCACTGTCCTTGGCCTCAGCCGGACCCTTCTTGGCATCATCAGCTGCGTCGCCCGAGGCGGCATCGACATCGTCAAGTGGCGCGTCGCCCGTTGGCGCAACACGTACACCCGGCACGCGACTCTTAATGATCAAGTCAACCGCCTCACTGGATGGCAAGCTGAGCGCACCGAAAGCCGCAGCAGCCGCATCGGCAAGCGATCCGGTCGACTTCTTCACCAGTTCGCGAATGGCATCGGCCTGCGCTGTGGTTGCCTTGGAACCAAAGCGACGCGCGCCCTGACCAACTGGAGCCAAGAGCAACGTCTGCTCATCACCCTCAGCAGCAAGCGCCGCATCAATGATGGCGCGCTGGGCGCGGGTGCTGTCAACCATGGCCAACAGTGCGGCAACTGAAACCTTTACCTGACCTTCTTGCGTTCGAAGCGCGTCAACAAGTCCTGATTCCGCATCAGCAATCTTGTAAACGTTGCCGGACGCAAGACCAATGCGATTGAGTGCGTC
>DBCE01000188.1:895-36593 GCA_002292895.1 Phycisphaerales bacterium UBA966 | reverse complement strand
ATTCCGTCGTTCACGTAACGCGAACTGTCCGCAGCGCCCAATCGACCACCGAGTGCCTTGGCAACCAACGCGTCTGCGCCGGCCTTGAATGCATCATCGGAAATGTCAGCGCCGAGGACCACGGTACGACCGTCATCAGCAAGCTTGTCGAGCCCAGCCTTGTCAGCGGGCTGCGCCACCACAATGACCGGGATGTTCGCACCGATACGCATCGCACGAACAGCCTGGTACTGCGAACGCACCTGCGCGCCGTTTCCAGCAATCACCACGATGTCCGCGCCCGCATTGCGCGCTGCGATCGCCCCAAATTCCTTGGCGTCACTTGCGGTCGTCAACGGCATGAAGCCCAGGGTGCGCAGAGCGCCCGCGATGCGTTGCGCATCCTCGGTACCGCGGCTAATCACGCCTGCGTAGGTTTCGTTGCCGCCACGAATGGCCTGCGCAAGCAGCGGAACAACTTGCTCGCTCCCTGCAAACGAAGCCTTCGGTGTAATCGAAGCGAGCGTGAACGCCGCCTCAAACTGCACGCGACGATCCGCGTAATCCAGCGCCTTCACTACCGATGTTGAACCATCGCCAATCATGGCGGATGCGCTGGCTGTCTCACGAAGCGCAGCAAGCGACGAACGCACCAGACCAGTGTCCGACAAATCCATACCGATCTGCAATACGGCCTGCATCGTCTGCGGACCAGCAGTGGTTGCATAGAACTGCGCGGACCGACCTTGACCATCAAAGAGCGGATCGATCACGCCGTCGGTCATCGCGGCTTCGCGACGCAAGTCAGCGGCAACAAAGATTGCCAACGCACGGTCATCGCTTGCATCAAGTTCAAGCGCGCGGCGCGAAAGCATCATCGCCATGGCGTCATAGTAAACCTTGGTAGAAATGCGGTCCGCAGCCAGGCCGCCAAACTCCGTCCACTTCCAGACGTTCTGCATTGACTCGGAGGGATACGCAGCGAGTGATGGATCGGCAGTGAGGAACGCATAGGCCTGCTCTGCATACGCCTTGTGGGCAGGCTGATCAGTGGCGCCGAGCGCGCGGACGGCGTCCATGGCAGCACCACTGACATCTGGCGTTACACCCTTCGTTTGTGCCAAATCCAAGAGAACTGGAACCGATACCGGATAGCCAAGCTGACCCAAGATCACGCAGATCTTGCGCTGCGCGGCTGGATCGAGTGACTTCACTGCAAGTGCCAACGGCAGCGCTGACTGACGGCGCATCTGCACCAGCATGCGCATGGATGCGGCTTCGAGCCCAAGATCACGGCCTTCAACCACTTGACGCATGAGCGCGGGGGTGGCGTACTCACCAGCAGCCATCAATCGATCGGTGGCGATCATCTGACCGCGCATCGGTCCAACCAGCATCTTGACGGCTTCTTCAATGCGATCAATCTTGCGCGCGAGCAACTGACGCCCTGCTTCAAGTTTGGTTTCCAGTGCAGCGGAGGCATCGGCGACATCGGCCATCCGACGGCTGCGACGGAACGCTTCGTCCATGCGCTTACCAAGGTCGGCGCTGTCGATCACCATGGCCAGTTCGCTTGGCTCCACGGAGTCAGCAAGCAACACATTGGCCGCGGCGGTCGCGCCCTCGGGCTTGGCAATCATGACGTTGTGCACATAGAGCGAAGCCGCTTCGATGAGCTTGGTGCGATCCGCACCAGACTCAGGCTGAGCAGCAGCCGGAGCCGCGCCATCCTGCGCCATGGCAGGCAGCGTAAAGCCGCCAGTGATGGCAACGAGTGCGAGCGGGAGAATCAGCTGCGAACGCTTCAGGACGTGCACTTCTGGACCTCAATTCGGAGCGCCTCCCCGCCAAACGGGGAAGCTCGGTACAAACGGCGCCCAGCCAGGATGGCTGAACGGGGCAGACGGAGGGCGGAAGGCCGGTGGCCCCACCGATCCTTCGGTGGAGGGCTACGCAGCCGAACCCCTTCCGGATGCCCGGGAAGGGTCGCGAATCTACGCCACCGGACGGTGTGGTGTCAATGAAAGTTTCGGGACGCTGCCCGCCGCAGCGGCTACACTCGACCTTGCGCAGGCGTTCGCAGCCCCGTGGCTGCGGAAGGCCGGAAACTGGCGCATTTGGACAGGTCCGTCCAAATGCACGATTTCCGGCTCGGGAAGGCGGTGAAAGACCGCCGCGGACGCGCCGCCGTGAATGGGCAGCGGGCACTCCCGCAGCCGGACTCCATGAGCCACTGGTCCCGCGTGCAACGCGCTGGACTGGGAAGGCGGAGCCGGAGCCCTTAGCCGGAAGACCGGCCTGCGCATCGGTCACGCCCACGCGATTTGGGCTTAAGACCGGATGGACCATTTACGGCCGCAGGCGCGGCTGAGCTAGGCCAGTATGGAATTCACCCCTGCACATGCCATGGATGGCATGCACACGCGCATGATCGCGGCGTGTGTCAGCGTAGCGATTGCCAGCATGACATCCGTTGCCGATACGCCGCGTTGCGCAACCACCGTTGTTCGCTACACCGCGGGAAGCGGCGCGGGCGGCTCGTACCAAAATCCGGCCAGCGCACTTGGACCTCCCACACGATTCACGGGCGTTGGAATGGAACCGGGCGCAGTGACTCCGTTCCGTCCCGCTTTCATGCCGTCGGAGATTGTGTCGATCGGCAGAGGTGGCGAACTGGTGATCGCATTTGAAGAACCGATTGTTGATGATGCATCACACCCGTTCGGAGTGGATCTCATTGTCTATGGCAACGCAATGTGCGGAGACATTGGCTACCCCGGCGGCGTTGCGGGTTGGGTGTTTACAGAAGGCGGATCGATCGACCTCAGTATCGATGGCGTCACGTGGTTCGCCGTTCCGAACGCGATCGCAGACGGCGGACTTCCCACGCTGGGCTGGACCGATGTTGCGCCCTACTCCACTGCACCCGGCACGCTGCCGACGGATCCTGCGCTGCCGATTGACCCGCAAATCACCGCAGATTCCATTGCTGGACTGAGTTGGCAAGAACTCCTTGCGCTGTACGGCAACTCCGCAGGCGGAACACGCATTGACCTTGCTGATGCTGGAATTGCTGCAGCACGCTTCATCCGCATTCGCGTTGCAGTGGACGCCGCCAGCGTTCCGGAGGTGGACGCGGTGGTTGCCGTACATGCAACACGTCTGATGGGCGATCTGAACAATGACAACCGAGTCAACGGCATTGACCTTGGAATGCTGCTCGGAACATGGGGGCCGTGCGCTGATTGCCCAGGCGATATGAATAACGACGGCAACGTGGGCGGCAACGACCTTGGCATCATGCTGGGGAATTGGTCATGACACACGGCAACGCACATCCGCGCCGCGCGTTCACCATTGTTGAACTCTTGGTCGTCGTGGCGGTGATCGCCATACTCATCGCGGTGCTATTGCCCGGGCTTCGATCTGCTTCTGGAATTGCACGCAGCACTGCATGTACTTCCAACTTGCGGCAGATTTCCGTCGCGTGTGAGGCCTACGTTTCCTCCAATGGCGCCATGCCTGCGGCGGTCCTCTACGTCCTTGACACCGGCGTGGTCCGAACCATCGCGTGGGACTTTGAGCAACGCGCCGGCGCTGTCACACCCGGGCCACTGTGGGACTACACGGATACGCCGCTGGCGGTGCAGCAATGCCCTGACTTTGAGGGCGCATCGACGTTCGGTGCGGACCCGTATACGGGCTACAACTACAACACCAGTTACCTTGGGCACGAAGGCACCTATCCAACGGTGGACCCAAGCGGCAATGCGCTTGACGGATGGCGTACCGCGCGCATGGGCGTTCCGCCAACGGCGATCCGTGACCCTTCCGGAACCGCCGTCTTTGGTGATGGCGGATGGCGCGGCGGTGCAAACAAATTCATGCGCGCGCCCATGAATCGCGCCGAGGGCGATCTGGGTCTTGTTGCGGCAGGGACACAAGCGTTTCGACACTGGGGCGGATGCACCTGTTGCGCGCACCTTGATGGTCACATTGGTACCTACGCTGATCCGCAATCAAGCCCGAACATTCCACCGACCATGGCAACATGGGTCATGGGATTCCCAGACAACGGATTCCTGTCTTCAACCGATGCTGCGTATGGAGGCGATTGATTCGTGCGTATTGAGCGATGCGTCTGTCACAAGGTGGAGTTCAGCACCGTGAAGCGGTGGCTGGAATCACATCCGGGCGCAACGTTCGCTGATATCAAGCAGGAATTCAAGTGTGGAACCGGGTGCGGGCTGTGTGCGCCCTACGTCCGTCGCACCATGCGCACCGGCGAAACCGTGTACCACCAGATCGTCACCGAACGCGACGAGCCTCTGCGGTCGGAGTAACGGTACGCGCTACCCAGCCCGCCACTGCGTCGGCGAGCAGCGATCGACCTTCTTCGCCGTGCACGTCAATGGCACCACCTGCATCAACGCATCGAAAGAATGCGTCCGTGAAACCAATCTCTACGCCGTCAGCTGAACGACCAGTGGCGGTGATGGCTGCGCGCCACGCTTCAAAGTGTGCAGCGGTCAACAGTTCATCAACGGCGCCCTGCACAAAGAACGACGGGCGAGGAAAGACTCCAACTGCTTCAAGCGGTGCCAGGTCGGCAAGTTGCTCAATGAGTTGCAACGTTGCCGAGGACGTCCACATGGAGTCGTCCTCATTCTCTGGAGTTCTGCGACTCATGATCTCGGCGCTGGGGGCTCCAGCACATACCAGTAGCAACAACTGTTCGTGACGCGCAGCGGCCAGTGCGCACGCGGTGCCGGCCACCCAGGTTCCAGCCAATCCAACGGCGCCCGAACCACTTGCGATCGATTGCAGTGAGTCAACAATGGCATCAACCCACATTCCAACATCGGGCGGACCGGAAAAGTTCAGCGCGCGCAAGCGAGCCACACGAACACCGCCGCGCAGCAGCCCCACGGCCACCGCGTCATCAGCCAGTGCCACTGCAACGGAGTCTTCCAATCCAGGCCATTGCGGCGCCAAGAGCACCACCGGTACGGCGGCGCCATGACTTCCATGCGTGCCGCGCGAGCGTGTCGCCCAACCAGCATCCCGTGACGGTGACGCAACCACGCCGTCGGCACTTCCCCATCCACCGGCAACCGTGAAGGCCCGCGCGCCGCGTTCGGCTTCAAGCCACTCTTCGGTGAGATTCTGCTGCCTCGCCATAGGGTCAGGACCTTCCAAAGTTTCGTTCGAGGTCACGCATGGTGATGCGTAACGCGGTGGGTCGACCATGCGGGCACGCGGTGCCACGCTCAATGCGATCGCGCAAATCAAGAAGCGCGTCAATCTCTGTTGGTGACAATCGATCGCCTGCCTTCACTGATGCCTTGCATGCCATCATGTCAAGAACAGAATGCAGTGCTGATTCAAAGTCTGCGTGCCCGTCTTCGGCAATCTGCGCCAAGAGACCCGGCACAAACGTCGCTGGTTCAACGCCGCGTCCAAGGAGGAATGTCGGATAGGCATGCACCAGGACAGCGCGCGGTCCAACGGCGCCAAGCTCAATACCAAGCCGTTCCAAGAGTGGCCCCGCGTCAGCAATCGCCTCCACGGCACGCGGGTCAGTTTCAATAGCGACCGGCACCAGCATGCGCTGCGATTCCAACGGAGATGCGGCAATGCGCGCCTTCAACTCTTCAAACATGCCGCGCTCATGCAGCGCATGTTGGTCAACCACCAAGATGCCCTCGGCGTCCTCTACCACTAAGTAACTGCCGTGCACCTGCATCACCCGGCGAGCGGTGCGATTTCCATGGAGTGTTTCCGGCGCAGCGCTGACGAGCGCAACCGGTGGAGTGGCATGCAGCGCTCGGTCAACAGCCAGCGCCGCAAAGTCACTGAAATCGGTGGGATTTCTGGTGGCCATCGGGATAGTGGGAATCGCAGACACAACGCTGTGTGCATGAGGCATCAGCGTGAATGAAGGCACCAGGTCCGCAGCGCGCAAAGCATCGCGTACCGCACGCATCACGCACTGGTGAACAAAGTTTGGTTGCCGAAAGCGAACCTCAGTCTTGGCTGGATGCACGTTGACATCAACAAGTGATGGATCCATCTCCACCGCTACAAACGCGATGGGAGTTCGCCCCGGATCAACCAGGCCGCGGAAGGCTTCCTTCACTGCGTGCGCAAGCGTGCGGTCGAGCACGGCGCGCCCGTTCAGGGCAAACCGCAATGCACGCCCGGAACCGCGCGCGAGTGATGGTCGTCCAACTAATCCCCACAGGGTGATCGGTGCCCCACCTTCAAGGACGGTGTCGGCGGTGACTTCCAACAATCCGTCCGCAATTGATTCGCCCAACACGGCCAATACGCGTCGGCGCGCGTCAGTAGTTGCAGGAAGGTCGATGCGTGTCTTGCCGTCCGCTACAAGCCGAAATGCAACGTCGGGGCGACATAAAGCGATCGATTCCAGTACTTCTTCAATGCGACCAAGTTCGGTGCCAGCCGTGCGCAGGAACTTCCGTCGCGCTGGCACGTTGTGAAACAACTGCCGCACTTCAACCACCGTGCCGACTGGACAACCGGCTGGGCGCACCTCGCTGGCAACGCCTCCGTCCACCTCAATGCGTGCGCCAGCGTCACTCCCAGTGACTCGACTGGTGATTGAGAGGCGCGAAACACTCGCGATGGAAGCGAGCGCCTCGCCGCGAAATCCCATGGTGCCGATGGCGGCAAGATCATCGGACGAAGAAATCTTGCTGGTGGCATGGCTTGCAATGGCAAGCGGAAGTTCGTCTGCAGCAATGCCGCCGCCATCGTCGGCCACCACGATGCGATCCACTCCGCCGCCTTCTACGGAAACCTCAACGCGTTGCGCACCGGCGTCGATGGCGTTCTCCACCAATTCCTTGACGACGCTGGCCGGACGCTCTACCACCTCGCCTGCGGCAATTTGATCAACAAGCTGGCGCGGAAGAAGACGAATCGGCATGCGCGGATTGTAAAGATCGCCCCGACTACTGGACTTGAAGCACCTTCCATGTCACACTACCGCCATGGAAACGCCTAGGACGGGCAGCAATTCCGGTGCAGGACGCACCCCGGCACGGTCCAAGACCTCCACGGTTGCCATTGGTGATATTCATGGATGCGGGGCAGAGTTTGAGCAGTTGCTGCTCCTGGTCGATCGTTGGTTTCCCGGCGCGCGCATCATTTTGGTTGGAGATCTCTTCACCAAAGGCCCGGAGCCGGGTCGCGTGGTGCGGGCCATCATGGATCGCCGCGCGCAGGGTCACCGCGTTGACCTGGTCTGTGGCAATCATGACCTGCGGCTGCTGAGTGCGGTGGTGCGCATGCAATCGGGTGCCAGTATCGATCTCCTGCCACGCACCGAACGCGTCGCCATTGAAATGCTGCAACGTGCCGGACTCATGCGTGAAGCTACATGGCTACTCACTGAGGCATGCGACCGCGTTGAAGTGCGACACCCACGCGGAACGTGGACGGTTGTCCATGGCGGCATCGATCCGAAACTTGGCGTTGAGAACACGCCCGACGACGTGAAGATCCACGTGAAGGCTGCCGAAGGCGAGCAGAATTGGTGGGAGCGCTATGACGGTTCCGATGGGCTCATCATCGTCGGACATCGACCAGTTCGACAACCAATCATCCTGCGCTCAGAAAACGGCGTGCCGTACTTTGCAAACATTGATACGGGCTGCGCCTACGGTGGTGCGCTGACTGCGTATTGCATTGAAGCGGATCAATTGTTGCAAGTGCACGGCGAAACGCTGCCCATTCCGGGCATTGAAGTTCCAACGGCGTTCCGTGGGCAGAGTTCCACGAGCAGTTGAGTAGCGCGGTGAATTGATGCGTGGGCGCTAGGCTGCAAATCAGCGCACATCGCGCATGACGATCGGCATTCTGCGGCCCGGACCGAACGCGCGCGGGCTCAGGCGAATGATCACCGGAGCCTGGGCGCGCTTGTACTGCGCCATGTCAATCGCCCGCGTCCATCGCTCCACTAAGGCACGGTCAAGTTGGTGGGCCAGCGCAATTGAGTCGATGGAACGCTCTTCTTCGACCCAGCCGCGCACAATGGCATCAAGCACTTCATAGGGCGGCAGCGAGTCTTGGTCTGCCTGATCGGGTCGAAGTTCAGCGCTGGGAATCTTGGTGATACTCGCCTCAGGAATCGGCGGTTGCGAGCAGTGCCAATCCAATCCGGAAACCAATGCCAGCTTTGGGTAGTGCTCGTTCGCCCATCTCGCCAGTGCCCAAACATCGGTCTTCAAGATGTCACCGATCGGCGCCAGTGCGCCGCACATGTCGCCATAGAGAGTGGAATATCCAACGGCGTATTCACTCTTATTTCCAGTAGCAAGCACCAGCGCGCCGGTGGCATTGGAGAAGGCCATCAGTTGAATTCCACGCAGGCGACTTTGCAGATTCTCATCAACCAAGCCATCAAGCCCCGCACCCACTTTGGCAAGGTACGGCTGCAGATGGGTAGCCAACGCATGATGCGCTGGCTCGATTGGAATCTCCAGCGCGCTCATGCCAAGCCGCCGCGCCAATTCCCACGCATCAGCGCGCGAACCATCGCTGGAGAACTTGCTGGGCATCAATACGCCAGTGACCCGGTCTGCGCCCAGGGCCGCACATGCAAGCGCAGCAACCAGGGCACTGTCAATTCCACCAGACAGTCCAAGCACAGCGTGACTGTGACCGGTCTTGCGGAAATAGCCAGCAATTCCTGCAACAACCGTGTGCCAGCGCTCCGCGTGCTCTGCTCCTTCCGCTTTCAGTACGACACTGCGCTCAGCAGCAACGGATGAGGCTTTGAAATCATGCGCCAGTGCATCTTTGCCCCAGCGTGAAGCGGCAATGGCGGTTCCATCAGGAAACACAATGCGCGCGTCACCATCAAAGACCAGATCGTCGTCCGCGCCGGATGCGTTCAGTGAACACAACGGAACGCCGACGCGTTGGGCTGCCGAGCGCAAGATCTCCAGATGGCGCGCATGCTTTCCTGCCGCGCATGGACTTGCCGACGGACAGACAATCACTGTTGCACCCGCGGCAACAGACTCAGCGACTGGGTCAATGGAATACGAGTGACCTGTAGCAACCGCGTCTTCAGCGCGCCACAGGTCTTCGCAGATGACAATACCAACGCGCTCAGCGCCACACGAAATCACAACGGGCGATCGGCCCGGCGCAAAGTGCCGCGGCTCGTCAAAGACGTCGTAATCGGGAAGCAGCCGCTTGGCGTAGGTGGCTTCCACGCGGCCGCCCCGCAGCACTGCCACCACATTGATGAGCGCGGAACCCGCACCGGCCGCATGCATGACAGCACCAACGCAGACGGCAACATCGCCAGCGCCGGCGCTCTTCAGGCTGGCCGCCAACGCCACCACGGCGCATTCGCAGGTATCAACAAATCCTTCACGTTGCAGAAGGTCCCGCGGCGGATAGCCGACCATGGCGAGTTCAGGAAAGACCACGCATTGCGCACCGGCGCGGGCGAGTTCCACCGCGCGATCAAGCATTCGCCGGGAATTTCCGGGAACATCGCCAACGAGGGAATCGAAGCGTGCAAGCGCAATCCGCATGGGACGGACAGTCTAGGTGGCAACGCCGCGGTGCGGAGGCAATGTCAACCAGCGTGGCGAGCATTCATTCGTGGCGCAGTGACTGCTTCAAGCAGTACACGCACCGAATACGGCTTATGGATAATCGCTTCAAAGCCGCGGCGAGTGAGTGAAATGCCGCCGTCCGGAAAGGCCGTGCCACTTGCAAAGAAGCGGGTATTGGCAAAGTTGGCGCGCGACCGAAGCGCAGTGATAAACGCCACCGGATCGCCGGCTGAGCAGTCAAACACCACTACATCGGGCACTGAGGATCCACACGCAATCGCAGCAGAGAGCGCATCGGAAGCGGTCTCCACAGTGAAACCACCCAGATCCGTCAACACTTCGCGAACGGTCTCCGTAGCAGTTCGGTCCAGGTCAACCAAGAGAACACGGGTAGTGGTTGCCGCTTGCGGCGCTTCGGCCGTAAACGGAATCCCGTGAGCAGTAACAAAGTTCTCGAGCGCGGAAACATGAACACGACGATCACGCGAACCAGGAATTCGATAGCCCTCAAGACGACCGCCATCGATCCACTTGCTCACGGTACGAGCTGCCACATTGCAGATGCGCGCAACTTCGCCCGTGGTGAGTGCTTCCTTTTCCGTGCCGAATGCGTTCTGTGCCATGTGATTCTCAATGCTCCTTAAAGCGCGATAGGTGGCACCGCATCCAGAGGTGGACGCTGCGCCACCGCATGGATCGGCGCGCCGGACCACCGTCTGAAGTTCACATCACCGGATTTTTGAAGAAATTCACTCCGCCGGGGCGCTGCGGGAGGTAATACGGACCCCGCGCGCGTGCAGGGCCTCAAACAGCTCCTGCGCATGGCTACGGTCCCGGACTTCAACAATGCATTGCACCGTCACGGTAGAGACATCGGCTTCGCCGAACGTGCGTTCATGAACGATGTCTTGAACACTTGCACCGCACTTCGCAAGGGTTCCAGCAAGATCAGCCAATCCACCGGGACGATCGCTAATCACCGCCGAGAATTTCACAAGCCGACCATCAACAGCAAGCCCCTGCTCAATGACGCGGCTGAACACCAACGGATCAATATTGCCTCCACAAAGAACCAACGCGACGCGTTTGCCCTTCAGTGAATCCAGTTTGCCCGCCAGGAATGCTGCCAGCGGCGCCGCACCAGCGCCCTCTACGACCCCCTTCTCCAACTCCGCCAAGCGCAGAATGGCAAGTGCGATGGCGTTCTCATCAACCGCCACCCACTCATCGACGCGCGTTCGTGCAATCTCAAAGCTACGGGCACCGACTTCCGGAACTGCAAGGCCGTCAGCGAGTGTGGCTACGGACGAAACGCGCACCGGCTTGCCCGCAGCCATGGCCGCAGCGAAACTTGCGCATCGGGATGGTTCAACACCAACAATCTTCACGCGTGGCGCCAGTTCTTTGGTTGCCAAGGCGATACCAGCAATCAAACCCGCACCACCGATCGGTACCACGATGGCATCAAGGTCATGAACTTGCTCAAGAATTTCCAGGCCAACAGTACCCTGCCCTGCAACGATCGCCGCGTCGTTAAATCCGTTGATGTACGTCAGACGTTCATCAGCCACCAACAGATCTGCGCGGCTTCGTGCCTCTGCAATGTTGTCGCCGTGATTCAGAACGCGCGCGCCCAACTCACGACACCGCCGCTGCTTCACCAACGGCGCATGCATTGGCATGACCACGGTCACTGGAATGCCAAGACGCTTGCCATGCAATGCCAATGCCAGCGCATGATTGCCTGCACTTGCTGCAATCACGCCACGCGATCGCTCTTCGGCACTCAGAAGGAGCAAGGCGTTGCACGCCCCACGCTCCTTAAAGCTGCCCGCGCGTTGCTGGTACTCCAATTTGCAAAATATCTGTGCGCCGGTGATGGCTGAAAGCGCCGGGCTTTCAACGCACGGCGTGACCAACACCCCGCCCGCGATACGTTGGCGAGCTGCAACGATGTCCGCAAAGCCAACATCCGTGACAGCGTGCGCGGTCGCTTGCATGGTTGCCATGGTCTGAGGTACCTCGGGCCGGTTAGGCCTTCGGACCAGCCTTCCGAACGCCGTCGCTCAGCGTGTATTTGGCGTCGTTACCGCGGAAACGTGTGGCGAGGTCCTTCGCCATAGCGTCGTACGCAGCCTTGTCGGCCCAGGTGTTGCGGGGGTCAAGCACTTCGGTCGGAACACCGGGAACAGCGGTTGGCATGTGCAGTCCAAAGATCGGATGCTCAACAAACTTGGCGTTCGCCAGTGATCCGTCCAGGACGGCCGAAAGAATGGCGCGGGTGTAACTCAACTTGAAGCGATTTCCAACGCCGTACGGGCCACCGGTCCAACCAGTGTTTACCAGCCACACGGTGCTGCCATGCTGCTTGATCTTCTCAGCAAGCATGGCGGCATACGCCATTGGCTCGCGCGGCATAAATGGTCCACCGAAGCACGCGCTGAAATTCGGAGTGGGCTCCTTGATGCCCGCCTCAGTACCAGCAAGCTTCGAGGTATAGCCATTCACAAAGTAATACTGCGCCTGCTCTGCGGTGAGCTTGGACACTGGCGGAAGTACGCCGAATGCGTCCGCCGAGAGGAAGATCACATTCTTCGGATGCGTGCCCACGGATGGCATCACCGCGTCCGGCACAAAGTCCAGCGGATAGGTGACGCGAGTGTTCTCGGTACGCGCTGCGCTTTCGTAATTCGGCATGCGCGTGACCGGATCAACCACCACGTTCTCAATCACGCTGCCAAAGCGAATGGCGTTCCAAATCTGTGGCTCGCCTTCTTGGCTGAGATTGATGCATTTGGCGTAGCAGCCGCCCTCGAAGTTGAAGACGCCGCGGTCGGACCAACCATGCTCATCGTCGCCAATCAGTCGGCGTTTCGGGTCGGCAGAAAGTGTGGTCTTGCCGGTGCCAGAAAGTCCAAAGAAGACTGCAACGTTCGAAGCATCGTCCTTGGCCACGTTGGCAGAGCAGTGCATCGGGAACACGCCGACCTCAGGGAGGTCATAGTTCATTGCATAGAAGATCGACTTCTTGATTTCGCCCGCGTACCGAGTGCCCACAATCAGCACCAACTTGCGCTCCAAGCTCTGCACAATGCACAACTTGTTCTTGACGCCGTACTTGGCTGGGTCTTCCAGTTCAAGGCGCGAGGCATCAATGATGGTCCAGTCATTCTGCCATGTCGGCAGCTCATTGGGCTCGGCGTTGATGAAGAGCGTCTTGGCGAACAGACTGTGCCATGCTTCTTCAGTGAAGACAGAAACCTTCAGGCGGTACTTGGTGTCCGCCCCGGCATAGCCATCGAATCGGAACACGTCCTTCTTGGCACGCATGTACTCCATGACCTTTGCATGGATCAGGTCAAAGTGCGCAGAACTCACTGGCTGGTTGACCTTGCCCCAAGCGATGTTGCCGTGAATCTTGGCGGTGTCTTCGAGGTACTTGTCGTCCGGACTGCGACCGGTGCGAGCGCCGGTATCGCAATTCAGGGCGCCGTTGGCGGCAAGCATGCCCTCGCCGCGGGCGATGGCCAATTCAACAAGGCGAGCCGCAGCAAGGTTGGCGTGAATGGAGGCGGTGCCGAAGTCATGCTTCTGGCGGGCAGCGGAGGGCGCAGCGGTAGTCATGGGTGAAGTGCTTTCCTAAAAGGGGAGCGTAAAGGGCGAAGGATACCGACTTGGTCGCCCGGTTCGTTGCTCGGAATCCGAGGGGATTGACCCCCCTTCCTCGTCCGGATACCATGATTTCCCTTCACTACGGCGGCCGTAGCTCAGTTGGTAGAGCATCGGGTTGTGATCCTGAAAGTCGCGGGTTCAAATCCCGTCGGTCGCCCGTTCATCAAACCATCCCCGTTCTTATGCGGGGGTGGTTTGTTTTTGGAGCAACTGGGCGCTTGTGGGGCACGGTGCGGCGCTGATCGCGCGGGAACCGCTATGGTGCGCGCCATGCGCATCGCCGCCCTGCAGTTTGACATCGCGTGGATGGACCCCGCACGCAACTGGGCCACCATCGACCGGCTCGCTGCGTCCGCAAACCTTTCCGCGGGCGACTTTGTGCTGCTTCCTGAGTTGGCGGACACCGGTTTCACCATGGATCCGCCCCCTGCCGGGCGTCCGGATCCGGTTGAAGCCACTGCACAGCTCGCGCGGCGGCACCAAGTCTGGATGCAATCGGGGCACGCCGAGCGCGACGCCACCACTGGCGCGCTCCATAACGCCGCCAGCATCATCCGTCCGGATGGATCCGTGGCCGGAACATATCGGAAGATGCATCTCTTCTCGCCCGCTCGTGAGGATCAACACTACGCGCCGGGCGACACCATCTCGGTGATTGATGTGCCGCTCACGGACGGTACATGGCGAGTTGCGCCGTTCATTTGTTATGACCTCCGCTTTCCCGAACTCTTTCGCCTTGCAGCACTTGCGGGCGCAGAGGTGTTCACCGTGGGCGCAAATTGGCCGGGTGCGCGCGCAGTACATCGGCGTGCGCTTGCGGTTGCCCGCGCCATCGAGAACCAAGCATTTGTCATCGCATGCAACCGTATCGGACACGACCCACAAGCCGCGTACCACGGCGACTCGTTCGTGGTGGCGCCGAGCGGAGAGATCATCGCTGAGGCGGGGGATGGCGAGTTAGCGCTTATTGCAGAACTCGATCGCAATGAGTTGTTGCGCTGGCGCGATAAGTTTCCGGCCTTGCGTGACCTTCGGCGCTCACTTCTTGGCAACGTCCGTATTGCATGAAATCGCCCGGGATTCTGCGTAAACGGATTGACGCGCCACTTCACAGCTCTACACTCCGCGCACGCAAGGAATGCGTGAGTGCAGCGCGGCTATGCAAGCAGCGGCACTCGCCACGGAATCGCAGGAGGCGAACACCGATGAAAGTGAACAGTTCAATGAATTCCACTGACGCAACGGGCACGCTGTGGGAGTCGCACTCGTTGTGGGGTTCGAACAATGCCGGTGGTGCATGCACCATGGCTGAGCGCTCTTCGGCGCGCCGATTAGATGGATCGATTGAAGCGAGCATTCGCTCGGCGTATTTCGCAGAATCAGGCGAATTAGCCGTGCGCTACGGAATGAGCGTTTCCGACGTCATTGAGCATTTGGAGAATGCGGGTCTCGGTCGCATGCCGCGACCAGAGCGCGCTATCGACAACATTAAATGTGCGGTGCACGCTGCCGCACTGGCGCGCGGTGTTGCGCAGTCATGGGCCGACTTGCAGACCGTACTGGCACCTGGCTTCGATCGCGCCTGTGCTTCGCGCCTTGACCCGATGCGCGGAATTGCATTCGCGCGCCGATTCTGGATTGACCTACGCGTTTCCACGCTCGGGCCGACCACCGATGCCCGCACGCGCAGCGGACGCTCCGGAACCACCGTCCGCCGCCCGCGCGGCGTTCGTGCCCCCGACCTCCGAACCTTTGCCGCCACCCGCCCACTGCGGTATTGGCTGGCTGAAAGGCTCCTGGGGAGCCTCGAAGTGGAGCTCGGACGAGCAGCAAGTGCCTCCGAGCGCCTTGACACGGTGGAAGAAGTGCGTACCCTTCGCATTCCTGCCCAAATGGCCGCGGGCGCCGAAACGCGTCCCGGGTTCCGAGGGTGACATCCAAATTACTGCTCGAAGCGACCCGTCACTGGGTTGTAACGCGCGCGGCAACTTAGCTCAGTTGGTAGAGCAGCGCACTGAAGATGCGCGGGTCCGCGGTTCAAGTCCGCGAGTTGCCATTCAAAACGCCGCCCGATCCTGACTAGATCGGGCGGCGTTTCGCATGATGAAACTCGGTCTTCGATAGCCGCACCTGCGATTGCATGACGCCCGCTTCGCTCATCGGCCGCAACGAAGCTACCCTTCCCGACTTGGGCTCACCCATTGATGTTCGACGCCTGCGAGAGGAAATCCTCTCGTGGATGACCCCTCCCTCCGCTGACCGCGGCGGTCGAGTGGCAGGGCGACAAATTCGCCGCCTCGTGGAAGCGCTCGACGAACCGAGCGGACGTGAAGATCGATTCCTCAGCACGGTGGCCGAAGCAGTGCTGGCACGTCGACTGTTGGAAGATGGATGCGCGATCGATATCGAACGACCAACTGCGGGCGGTCGTCACGCTGACTTCTTTGTGCGCGCCTCCAACAACGTGGAGTGCTGGGTCCATGTCAAACGCGTGGGCGCGCCGCATGCCATGGAGTCGAGCACCCCACTCCCCGCAGTCTTAAGCCAACTTTCCGCAATAAAGCGGCCGGTCGCCATCGCAGTGCGTTGGTCGCCCACTGCCAATGACGCGCAACTACTCACCCTACGGAACGCACTGGAGCCGTTCGTGCGTGAAGCAAGCGTCGGCGATGAAGTGGTGGTTCGCGCTGAAGACGGCGCATGGTTGGGAGCGGCGCGCATTGTGGCACCAACCGCGGAAGGCACCGTGACCGTTCGAACCGGTGTCGATGCGGGTTGGGAGGCTGCCATACCGCGCGTTCAGCGGCTACTTCGCAAGGCGTATTCGCAATTCATGCCCGGCGCAGTCAATGTCATCTGCATCGCCAGCGATTCATCCGCCGCATACGAGGCAGTCGAAACTGCGCTGCTCGGAACCATCATTGAGCGCTGGGATCGATTTCCGCCACGCGGACATCGGGTGGCGCACGGCCGTGCCGAGGACGGATTCTGGGCACGCGGTCAATATGAAATGAGTTCGTTGGTGGCGTGGTTCCCGGTGGATGGCAGCGCGCCTGCGCATATCTGGGAACGCGCGCCGCACGGCACTCCGCATGTTCGTGATGGGGCCGTGGCTTCACTCATGAGCCGTGTGATGGGCGCCACTCGGGAACTGTGATCCACGGGGCGGCACCTACGCCTGAACGGCGGGTTTCACTCGTCTTCGACTTCTTGACCAACCGCATAGGAATCGTGGGGACGAATGCGCGGTGCAACATCAATCTTGACATCGGGCCACAACGATCGCAACCCTTCGTGCGCTGGCATTCCATCCACCAACATGCGCACTCCACTTGAGAGCAGTTGTTCCAGTTGCCGGCGACCAATCTGCACTTTGAGTTGTACGTAGGCCTCCGTCCAATCGCGGCTCAGTACTGGAACACGCTTCTCCACAAAGTCCACCGCACGTCCATCGGTGAGCGGAACTGAAAGCGTGCAGTCACGAATGTCGCCCTTCATCAGCCCAAGCACCCGCTCGGAGAGCTCCGGGAGCCCTGCACCGGTCAGCGCAGAAATGGGCAACGCTCCGGGAACGCGCTCCATCCACTCAGTGATTCGCGGGTCTATGCCAATTCTGGTGGGCGGCAATCGATCAGCCTTGTTGAGAAGCAGTATGCGCGGCTGTTGATCTGCGCCGATCTCATCAAGCACCGATTGCACAGTCTCATACTGCATGAGCGCGCTGGGGTCCGCAACATCAAGAACGATCAATATCACATGACTGGCAATGGCATCTTCAAGCGTGGCACGAAAGCTCGCTACCAAATGGTGGGGAAGACGCTGCACGAAACCAACGGTGTCGGAGAGCATGGCTGCGTTTCCACCTGCCAGATTCCAACTTTCAACGCGTGTTCCCAGTGTTGCAAAGAGTTTGTCAGCGGCATATGCCCCGCCCCGCGTCAATGCATTGAAGAGGCTCGACTTACCGGCATTGGTGTAACCAACCAGCGCTGCGGTGTAGTGCTCATCGCGGCGTTGCTTTACTTCGCGTGATCGGCGACCTTCAATCTCCCCAAGCTCGCGCCGCAGTTTGTCCAGCTTTGCCTTGACGATGCGACGGTCGATCTCCAACTGCTGCTCGCCGGGTCCACGGGTACCAACACCCACGGGCGCGCCACCAGTGACCTGTCCCAAGTGCGACCACATGGCGCGGAGTCGTGGGGCGGTGTACTCAAGCTGCGCAATCTCTACCTGCAGTTGCGCTTGCTTGGTAGTGGCGCGGTTGGCAAAGATGTCCAAGATCACTTCACTGCGGTCGATCACTTTGAGTTCGAGCGCCTTCTCCAGTTCAGCAATCTGACTGGGAGCGAGTTCGTTGTCAAAGATCACAACCTTGGCACCAAGCTCCTTGCACATGGCAGAGAGTTCTTCCACCTTGCCCTTGCCAATGTAGGTCTTGCCGCGCGGCGCAACCCGGCGCTGTTCAAGGGTGCCCACCACACGCACCCCGGCTGTTTCCGCCAATGCCTGTAGTTCGGCAAGCGAGTCGTCGAAGGTGGTTTCATTATCTCGAAGGCGGACGCCGACAAGGATCGCGGGCTCGGCCCGGATGTCGACTTCTGCGTGGCGTCCTGTTTCCATGTGGGAAGGATTGTAGGACGGGATGGCGCGCCCCTATCATCGCCGCGTGGTCCGATTCACAATGTTCCTCGCTTCTGCTGCATTCGTCGCGCTTCTGGCGCCCGCGTTGCTGGCTGGAATGCCCCAATCAACCGATGATGGCGCGCGCACCGTGCCACCTGCCACCGAGGGCGCCTATCGCTGGCTCGATCCAATCATCGACCTGCGCGCGCTCCTTGTGGGTAGTTACGTCGATCCAATTGATGCGCCCGCGATGCAGCGTGCCGCCATGGAGGCGATGACCAAAGCGCTTGGCGATCCGTACACCGTTTACATTCCGCCCGCTGACGAGGGCGCATTCCGTAGACAACTGTCGGGAAGCTATGTGGGTATCGGCGTTGAGTTGGACCTTGACGATGGCCGGCCGATCGTGATTACCGCCATCGACGGATCGCCAGCGATGGAAGCGGGCATCTTGGCGGGCGACACCATTCTCTCTGTTGATGGAAAGTCCACTGAAGGAATCGGCGCTGCCACGCTGGAGTCGCTCCTTCCGGGCGCGCCCGGCACCGTGGCGGCGTTGGTGATTCGCCGCGCCGATGGCAATGAACGAACGCTCAATGTGCCGCGCCGTGTGGTGGAAACGCCAAGCGTGAAGGGCATACTCCGCGACGCGGACGGTTGGCGCTTTACCATCGATCCGGACCGGCGCGTGGCGTACATTCGGATCGCGCAGTTCAATGATCGAACGCTTGCAGAAGTTGATGCCGCACTTGCACGGATTCGTGCCGACGGCGTTTCCGGCATCATTCTTGATTTGCGTGACAATGGCGGAGGCTCGCTCACTGCTGCTGTCGGGGTGGTGGATCGATTCATCTCCGAAGGGGCGATTGTCAGTATTCGCGGCCGTGGCGACACTGGTCGAACGTGGGACGCAACATCGTCACCGGAAGACCTGCACATTCCGATGGTGGTGCTCATCAACCAAGGAAGTGCAAGCGCCAGCGAAGTAGTGGCGGGTGCATTGCGCGACAACGGCTGCGCCAAGATCATCGGCACCCGTTCCTACGGTAAGGGCAGTGTGCAAGATGTGCTGCAACTTCCTGACGGCGCCGGCACGGTCAAGATCACCACTGCTCGCTATTACTTACCGAGCGGCACCTCGCCGCATCGCGCCGTTGGCGCATCGCGCTGGGGCGTTGAACCAGACACGGGGTTTCGCGTGCCCATGACAGAGCAAGAATCGATCGCCCGCGCAGCGGCACGCCAATTGCGCGAAGCAGGCGGCGCCGTTGCTTCGCCACCAGTGATCTGGAGTTCGTCGGCGTCCATCACTCGCGTGGCGCATGATCCGCAACTTGCTGGGGCGGTAGACGCCATACAGGGTTACCTCGACATGGTGGAATGGCCAGTCGTCGGCGACCTCTCCGGTGACGTCGGCGCTGGCAACGATGAGTTGCGATCGAGCATCGAATACCGCCGGCGATTACTTGATGAACTTCATAAGACAGATCAGGCGATCAGCACCCTCCGCGGCGGCGGCGCCGGTGTGGATGATCCGATTCTTGGCAACGACGCGTCGCTTATCGATGGCGCCGTTGAACTCCGCGACCGCGATGGCCATGTCATCGGCCGCTGGATCGTCAAGGACCCATCGGCACTGCGCACCGGTATTGGTGCAAGCGCCATTCCTGCCCCGGAATACACGCCTGCGCGCGAGCCGGAGGGTAAGTGAGTCCATCCGCGCCGAACAATCCGCCGCACCAGCCCACTGATGGCACGCTCATTCTGGGTATCGAGACCAGTTGCGACGAAACCGCCGCAAGCATTGTGGAGTGGCGCGATGGTGCGCCCCGCGTCCTTTCAAACGTGGTGAGTACGCAACATGAAATTCATGCGCGCTACGCAGGCGTGGTGCCGGAGCTTGCCAGTCGTGCGCATCTGGAACGGATCGTCCCGGTGGTTCGCGAGGCGCTGCGAAGCGCGGATCTGCAAGGCAAGCACGTCAGCGCGGTTGCTGTTGGCAATCGACCCGGATTGATTGGATCGCTCCTCGTTGGCAATGCGGCGGCAAAGGCATATGCCTGGTCGTTGGGCATTCCAGTGATCGGCATTGACCACATTGCCGCGCACTTGGTGGCGGGGCTGCTGGATGCTCCGCCGGTTCGTTGGCCAGCGCTTGGCTTGGTGGCCTCCGGTGGACACACGCATCTCTTTCGCATGGACGGACCGCGGTCGATGAAACTCCTCGGCCGCACCATCGACGACGCCATTGGCGAGGCGTTCGACAAAGCAGCCACACTGCTATCACTCGGCTACCCAGGCGGGCCACTCTTGGACGAGCGCAGTTCGTTGGGCGATCCAGCGGCCATGCGATTCCCTACCCCACGGCTGACTGCGCGCAGCGCCCGCGAAGGCGGTCAATCAACCGAACGCACGCTTGATTTTAGTTTCAGCGGCATGAAGACCGCCCTGCTCTACGCAGTGCGCGGCATCCCACCCGTTGCCAATCGACCCGCGCCCCGACCACCACTGCCACTCACCGAGCAGCGCGTGTCTGACCTTGCCGCCAGCTTTCAGTCAGCCGCGGTCAACCAAGTCATGGACGTGCTCAAGCGCGCACTTGAAAGGCTCGAAGCAGAGAACGATCGCCCCGCAACGCTCCTCGTGGGCGGCGGGGTCACTGCCAACCGCCACCTGCGCGCCGAATTGACACAGTTCGGCACGACGCACGGCATCGATGTCCGCTTACCGGCTCAGAAATATTGCGTTGACAACGCCGCCATGATCGCCGCCCTTGCCCACTGGCGATACGCGGCCCACGAACACGACACCTTGCGCCTCGCTCCGCGCTCGCACTCCTTGCTCGGCCGTTGCTAAACATCCGCGCAGCGAGCGCTGATGCGGAACGCCGACGCACCGCGTGCACAACGCCAATGCACAGCGCCGGACGCCACCGTCGTGGGGCGTCCGGCGCTGGAAATTCACTACCTCCGACAGCAGTGAAATCAATCGTCAGCAGCAGGTGCAGGTGCAGCCTTAGTCGGCGCCGATGGATTCGCCAACCGCTTGGTCAAGACCTCGCGGCGAATCTCTTCCATCAGGTTTGGGTTCTGGCGCAGGAACAACTTCGATGCCTCACGACCCTGTCCAAGTCGCACATCTCCGAAGCTGAACCAAGCACCAGCCTTGTCCACCACGCCGTCGAGCACTGACAGGTCGAGAATGTCTCCCGACACGGAGATGCCCTCCTCAAACATGATGTCAAACTCGGCCTCGCGGAACGGCGGCGCAACCTTGTTCTTCACTACCTTCGCACGCACACGATTACCAACATTGCGGTCGCCATCCTTGATCGCGCCAATACGGCGAATATCAATGCGCACCGATGAGTAGAACTTCAGCGCACGTCCGCCGGTCGTTGTTTCGGGCGATCCGAACATGACGCCGATCTTCTCGCGCAGCTGATTGATAAAGATCACGATGCACTCACTCTTCGCGATGGCGCCCGTCAGCTTGCGCAGTGCCTGGCTCATGAGCCGCGCCTGCAAACCAACGTGACTATCACCCATTTCACCTTCGATTTCCGCGCGTGGGATCAATGCCGCCACCGAGTCAACCACGATGACATCCACCGCATTGGAACGCACGAGCATCTCGCAGATCTCCAGCGCCTGCTCGCCCGTATCGGGCTGCGACACCAGAATTTCGTCAAGGTTCACACCCAGACGCTTGGCCCACGATGGATCAAGCGCATGCTCAGCATCGATGAACGCGGCCACGCCACCGTTCTTCTGACTGTTGGCAATGACCGTGAGAGCCAGGGTCGTCTTACCAGAACTTTCTGGCCCGAAGACCTCCACCACTCGACCGCGCGGGAGTCCGCGTCCACCGAGGGCAATATCAAGACTGAGCGCACCGCTCGAAATCGACGGGATCACCGGCACGGTCTCGTTGTCGAGACGCATGATCGATCCCTTACCGAAGTTCTTCTCAATCTGTCCAACGGCCGCCTCAAGCGCCTTGGACTTCGCGGTACGCGCGGTCAGTTCTGCGGGCGTCAACTTCACTGTTGGCTTTGCTGCTGCGGCAGACTTTGCGTCCTTGACTTCGCTCTTGACGTCAGTCTTGACATCAACGCGGGAATCGGACGACTTGTTGGGGGTGGTTGGCATGGAGCCCATCTTCCCAAAGTTCTCGCGCCCTGCGGGGGTCGCCACCGCCGCGCCGGAGGTGGTGCTGGAGGTGCGGGCGGCCGAGGCCGGGGTTCCGTTCGTGGTGGTGTTCGCCGTCGTGGTCGTCTGTGCCATCTGTTTCTTTCGCTCCGTCGGTTGGGGCAACCCGTCTGGGTCACCGTGCTGCGTTCCTTGCACACTCTGCATTCCGCGTACTTTGCGGGTCATGCGCGTTTCACTGTTTGAGTAAGCCGATGGTTGTTCGGTGTTTGGTAGGTTCTCCCAAACCATCGGACTTGTCAAGGTCTGTTCGGTAAATTTTCGGGTATTCCGCCTCGCGGGCACCCACCACCAGGCCCGAACCGGACTGGCGATGAGGGAACAGTACGACCTCAAAGTGAAGTATCTGCGACATCAAGCCCTTTTTCTTTGGCGAAATTCTGGACGGGGATGCCCGGGGCCACGGTCAGGCAGAATTGGGCGTTCGGCACCCCGCAGGCCTACGAAAGCCACCCGCGGACTCCCCCTCGTTGCCTTACTTGGCCTGAGTTTCCGGCTGCATCACGTTCGGGCTTGGCGGTGGGTAGTCCGACAAACGAATGGTGCGGAACCACTCAATAGTGCGAGGAATTCCTTCCGCAATATTGATCTTGGAATTCCACCCAAGCTCGCGCTTGGCAAGCGTGATGTCTGGCTGCCGCTGCAGCGGATCATCCATCGGCAGTGGCCGATGCTCAATCTGCGCCGTGCATCCCGCGTCGCGCGCAACGGCGTGCGCCAATTCCAACATGGTGAACTCATGCGGATTGCCCATATTCACGGGGCCCGTGAATTCCTCGCGCGAATCCATCATCAGTCGGAAACCTGCAATCAAGTCGTCCACGTAGCAGAACGAACGCGTCTGCGATCCATCGCCAAAGATCGTCAGTGCCTCGCCGCCAACCGCTTGTCGAATGAAATTGCTGACTACACGCCCGTCATACGGATGCATGCGCGGCCCGTACGTATTGAAGATTCGTACTACTTTGATAGATGTTCCGTGCATGCGTCGGTAATCAAAGCACAGCGTTTCTGCGGCACGCTTGCCCTCGTCGTAACACGCGCGCGGACCAATCGGATTGACGTTGCCTCGGTATGACTCTGGCTGCGGATGAACCTCTGGATCTCCGTACACCTCGCTGGTGGAAGCATGCAACAGGCGCGCGCCCGTGCGATGAGCCAACTGCAGCGAATGCAGTGCTCCAAGAACCGAAGTCATCATGGTCTTCACCGGTTCGTATCGGTAATGCCCGGGAGCCGCTGGACATGCCATGTTCCAGATGTAATCAACATCAAAGTCAAAGGGATGAACCACATCGTGATGCACGAACGTGAATCCGCGCTTTCCATCCAGATGCGCAATGTTCTGCCGATTACCCGTGAACAAGTTGTCAAGGCAGATCACGCTGTGACCAGACGCAATCAGCGAGTCGCACAGATGCGAACCAAGGAAACCGGCACCACCTGTAACCAATGAACGAGGCATCCCGCGAGTGTATGCGCTTCTCAGCAACGCACGCGAACCGCCATGCTTGACCGCCAGGCTCCGCACTGCGAACATCCGCACTCATGCAACGAACCCGCCTCGTCCTTGGAGCAATGACTGGCACGAGCATCGATGGCATCGATCTCGCCGTTGCCAGTATCGATGGCGCCGGCCTGGCCATGCGCGCCACACTGCTCGCGGAGCGCTCTGCTCCGCTCGGTCCCCTTGCCGATCGCCTCCGCGCCGCCGCCAACCAACATCCGATGCCCGCCAGCGAATTCGCTGCCATCGCACGCGAACTCGGCGTGCTGCACGCACGGGAATCCATCGAACTTCTTCGGAGCGCCGGCATCCCCCACGTAGATCTTGCCGCCTTACATGGTCAAACGGTCTTTCATCGACCGCCGGAAAGTTGGCAGCTGCTGAACGCGCATCCGGTTGCACTGGCGCTGCAGTGCGATGTGGTGTTTGACCTGCGCGGCGCGGACTTGGCGCTCGGCGGGCAAGGCGCCCCACTCACCCCGCTTGCCGATTGGATTCTCTTCCGCACTGCACATCCGCGCGCCGTCATCAACCTCGGGGGCTTTGCCAACGCCACGTTCCTTCCCGCCGATGATGATCGAACGCACGCGCAACAAGTGGCTGCTATTCGTGGCGCTGACCTGTGCGCGTGCAATCAACTGCTCGACCACGCCGCGCGCAGCGCGATCGACCAGCCCTATGACTCCGGCGGCGCCGTGGCCGCCAACGGCACGCGCAACGATGCTGCCTTTGCAGAACTCCGCGCGCTTCTCGCCCCCCGCGCGGATGGCCGCAGCCTTGGCACCGGCGATGAATTCTTCGCCTGGGTCGATCGCCACACGCCACACTTGGCACCCGCCGACCTGCTCGCCACCGCTGCTGATGCCACCGGTGAAGCGATCGGTTCCGCGATCCGTCAGTCCGGCGTCCACGATGCGGTGGTCGCGGGCGGCGGCGCTCGCCATGGCAGGCTGTGCGCAGCGATTGCCATCACCGCCAACTGCAAGGTGATTGCTTCTTCAGACTTGGGCGTGCCGGTTTCCTGCCGCGAAGCACTCGAATGGGCCATCCTGGGGGCACTTGCTGCCGACGGACTTGATATCGCGCTCCCGGCAGTGACCCAGCGCGCATCCCCTTCGCTCCTACCCTCCGGAACATGGATTCGTTCAAGTGCTGCAAACTCCCCACCTGCGCTGAACACGACCTGAACACCGCCCCGCCAAACTACCTCACTGATCTGTCCAGCCCTGACTCCTATCACAGTAGAGCACTCCCACAATGGCAAAGCCATCTGTCCTGATCGTTGAAGACGAGCCCGACATTGCCGAGCTGATCCGATTCCACTGCGACCGCGAAGGCATGGACGCACGAACCGTGGGCACCGGCAAGGTTGCGCTTGATCAAGTGAAGCGCGAAACGCCGGACCTCCTGATCCTTGACCTCATGCTGCCCGATGTCGGCGGCCTGGAAATCTGCCGACGACTCAAGCAGTGGCCGGAGACCCGCGAACTTCCGATCGTCATGGTGACCGCCAAGGGCGAAGAGACCGACATCGTCACCGGACTTGAAATCGGCGCCGATGACTACGTGGTCAAGCCATTCAGCCCACGCATTCTGATGGCCCGCGTACGGGCCGTGTTGCGCCGCAAACTCGAAGAGCAGAACACCGGTGATGACAACCGCCTGGAGCGACTCGATCGCCGACTGGTGATCGATCCTGATCGCCATGTGGTCAGCGTTGATGGCAGCGTCGTTGAACTGACGGTGACAGAATTCGGCATCCTCAATCACTTGGCGCAACGCCCCGGTTTCGTCCGAACGCGGGACCAAATCATCGCAGCGGTGCACGGCCGCAACGTCATCCTCTCCAGCCGCACCATTGACGTTCACGTCACGGCCCTGCGCAAGAAACTTGGCGAACTCGCTGGGTGCGTGGAAACCGTCCGCGGCGTTGGGTACCGGTTCGGTGAGTCCCTGGTGGCAGTCGAGTAGCGTTCCACGCATCCATGCAGCCAACCACGGACGCAGCTTCGTATTTCGTGCCATTTGTTGGGGCAGCCGTGGTGGCCGTTGCCTGCGGAGCGCTGCTTGCCATGTTGTTCCTGCAGCGCCGAGCTGAACATCGACGCATTGCAGCCGCGCTGGGGGCACTTGGTGGATTTGAATCGAACCCGGTTCGCGGCGCCCGTGCAGCGGCCAATGAAGCGGTTCGACTTGATGGCGCGCTCAGCGAGTTGCGTGCGATCTTGGCGACCGCTCCCGTCGGAATCGTTGCGCTTGACTCGGTCGACCGCATCGTGACCATCAATCCAGCGGCGGTGCGCCTGTTTGATGCAAACGATCGCGCTGTCGAAGGTCGACTTCTCATTGAAATCGTTCGCAGTCCCGATCTCGAGACCCTGATTGCAAGCGCCCGCGAAACTGGCCGCCGCGCCGAGGCCGAACTGCCATTCTCCGCCGTCACGGGCGAGCGTCGCGCCAGTTGCTCCGTGGTCCCGCTTTCGCGCGATGTTGCCAACGCACAACTACTACTGGTGCTTGAAGATCGCACCGAACTGCGTCGCTTGGAATCTCTGCGAACCGAGTTCGTTGCCAACGTGAGCCATGAGCTCCGCACGCCCATCACTTCCATTCGTGGGTATGCCGAAACGTTGGCGGAAAATTTTGAGCTTCCGCCGGACGCGGCCCGCTTCTCACGAACCATCGCCCGCAGTGCCAGCCGTCTTGGCGCGATCATTGATGACCTCCTGCTCCTCTCCTCACTTGAGGACCCATCAGCCCGCGGCGATATCGCCAGCACGCCTGTCCGCATCGCAGGGATCGTCGCTGAAGCAGTTGAACAGGTCACCCCCGCTGCCACGGAGAAGCGCCTGACGATTGATGTCGCCGTCGATCCCTCCCTGTGGGTTCTTGGAAGCGCCGGACTCCTTGCGCATGCCGTGGTCAATCTGGTCTCCAACGCCGCCAAGTACGGACCGGCAGATTCGCGGATCGCCGTCACCGCCGCTGCCGAAGGCGGCTATGCGGTTATCTCAGTCACCGACCACGGCCCGGGCATCCCAGAAATTCACCGCGAGCGCCTGTTTGAGCGTTTCTACCGGGTGGATCGAGCCCGCAGCCGTGATTCCGGCGGCACTGGACTTGGCCTCGCCATCGTGAAGCACGTTGCCATGGTCCACGGCGGTTATGCGGAGGTTGATAGCCGGACGGACGCCAATCACGGCAGTACATTCCGGATTCGGATGCCCCTCGCCACTAACGGGCGAGTGAAGAGCCTGCCGCTGGCAGATGCCACCCCCTTGCACACGCCAAATGAACATGATCCCGCGACACTGCCCGTAACTCCTTCCGCTGCCCGCCGCACGGCGTGACAGCCAGCCTGGATTGCGTGGAGTGATCGAGCCTCACACTATCTGAACGAGAACTACATGCGACCCATTCGAGCGATCAACGCCTTTCTCGTAGCCGCCGTTCTCGGTTCGATGGCCGCATCCTCGGCGATGCCGACGCAAGACCCCAAGAATCTGAAGGGCGCGGTTCGCGTTGACGGATCGTCCACCGTGTATCTGATTGCCGAAGCCGTCGCCGAGGAGTTCTCCAAGGTGGCTCCCGGAGTGAATGTCACCGTGGGATTGTCTGGAACCGGTGGAGGCTTCAAGCGCTTCAGCAACGGTGAGATCGATATATCGAACGCCTCGCGCTGCATCAAGCAGCCAGAGATCGATGCCTGCAAGAGTCACAAGATCGAGTTCATTGAACTGCCCGTGGCGTTTGATGGACTCACCATCGTGACCAACAAGGGAAACACTTGGGCGAAGCAGCTCACCATGGCGCAGGTGAAAAAAATCTTCGCATCAAGCGAGACTGCCAAGACATGGAAGGATGTTGATCCGTCTTGGCCAAGCGATGTGATCAAGGTTTACTCGCCTGGCACCGACAGCGGCACGTTCGACTACTTCAAGGAAGTCACCGTCGGCAAAGAAGGCAAGATCCGCGCCGACATCAGCGTGAGCGAAGACGACAACGTGATCGTGCGCTCCATTGAAGGCGACAAGAATGCCATTGGGTTCTTTGGATACGCCTACTTTGCAGAGAATCAAGGCAAATTGAATGCCGTCCCGATAGTCAATCCAAAGACTGGCGCTGCCGTTACGCCCTCGCCGACAACCATTGAAGACGCTAGTTACGCACCGTTCAGCAGACCATTGTTCATCTACGTGAACAAGGCGTCATTGGCCAAGCCTGCCGTGGCGGCGTACGCAGGGTTCGCGCTGGACAATGGCGCCAAACTCGCGGCCGAAGTTGGTTACATCAAACTTCCCACCGTGATTTACGAGCGCGCCAAAGCCAATCTTGCCGCCAGCAAATTGGGAACACAAATGCTGGACGAAAACGGCATGGAGCGCATGGGAATTCTGGCGGACATTTACAAATGATTGGCACCGGCGCCCTGCACTGCCGGGCGGGCAACACCCCGCTCCTGGCACATCGGCCGCCCGATACCTTCCGCTGAAACCATGTCGAACGTCGCCGAAATCTCCACAGCAACCAGTCGCGCAGCAGCCGCAAACAGCCGAGGCACTGCACGTTCACGAGCAGCACGGATCGGCACGGAACGAGTCATTCGCGGCGGCCTCCTCGCCTGTGCGCTACTTTCCATCGTCACCACCTTCACCATCTTGGCGATCCTGCTTGTGCAAAGCGCTTCGTTCTTTGCCTTGCCGCAAGTCTCCGCGTGGGAGTTCTTCACCGGCACCACATGGGCGCCACTCTTAGGGGAAGAGAAGCACTTTGGAATTTGGCCACTGATCGCGGGAACACTCCTCGTCACTTCCATTGCCGCAGCGTTCGCGCTGCCCGTTGGACTCGTGGTTGCCATCTATCTCAGCGAATACGCACCATCGCGCGTGCGCTCCATTCTGAAGCCCATTCTTGAAGTACTTGCAGGTATTCCAACGGTCGTCTACGGATTCTTTGCACTTGCTGTCATCACACCGTTCCTCCATGACCATGTCAGCGAATCGTTTGGCACGTTCAATGCGCTCGGCGCTGGCCTAGCAGTTGGAATCATGATCTTGCCGATCGTTGCCAGCCTCTCCGAAGATTCACTGCGAGCGGTGCCACGCAGCTTGCGGGACGCTGCGTTCGCCATGGGCGGAACGCGCTTTGATGTCAGCACCAAAGTGGTTGTCCCTGCAGCTCTGAGTGGTATTGTGGCCAGTTGGTTGCTAGCCATCACCCGCGCCATCGGCGAAACCATGATCGTGGCGCTTGCAGCTGGCGGACTGGCCAGCATGACCCTCAATCCTGCGAATGAAGTGCAAACCATGACCGCGTACATGGTGCAGATCTTTACCGGCGACGCCCCCGCGTACGGCATCGAATACAAGTCGAGTTTCGCAGTAGCCACCGTCCTCTTCGTCATCACTCTTGCGCTCACTGTTGTTGGAAACCTCTTCCTCCGCGCATTCCGAGAGGAATACGAGTGATGCACTCCCTCGGCGCACGCTCTCCGTCTATTGCCCGGACTCGAACCCCGGGCGAGATTGTTGCCGCGGCAACGCCGACATCACAAGTGGGTCGACGCATCGTTGATCGCGCATTCCTTGGCGTGTGTATTGCGTTCACTGCGCTAGCGGTGTTGCTCTTGGTGGTGCTCGTCGTCTCCATTTGGCAGGACGGTCACGCGCGGCTGTCTTGGCAATTCCTCTCTTCATTTGCCAGCCGAAAGACTGAAGAAGCCGGCGTGCGTGCGCCCTTGTGGGGCAGCATCTGGGTGTGCGTGATTTGCGCCGTTGCGGCATTACCGATCGGCGTGGGCACCGCCATCTACTTGGAAGAATTTTCCAAACGATCCCGGTTCCGAAGTTTCATCCAACTCAACATCGCTAATCTCGCCGGCGTTCCGTCCATTGTCTACGGAATACTGGGCTTAACTGCATTTGCGCGTGCGTTCGGTACGGCAAACAGCGAGAGCCCGATCACCTTTGGACAGCCGGAGTCGTTCTTCTATCTACAACTCCCGTTCGGCCACGGAGTGCTGGCCGGCGGATTGACGTTGATGCTGGTGGTGTTGCCGATTGTCATCGTGTCCAGCCAAGAAGCGTTGCGCACAGTGCCGGCAAGTTTGCGCACTGCGTCCCTAGCGCTGGGTGCCACACAGTGGCAAACCACTTGGAATATCACACTTCCCGCATCGATTCCCATGATCATGACCGGTGGCATCTTGGCCATGAGCCGCGCCATCGGTGAAGCCGCGCCCATTCTGGTACTTGGCGTTCCGCTATTCATTCGCTCCACGCCAACGAACCTGATGAGCGATTTCACTGTGCTGCCTCTACAAATCTATAACTGGTCCATGCGCCAGCAATCTGGATTCCATGAGTTGGCCGCTGCCGGCATCATCGTGTTGCTCGCCGTCCTCCTTACCCTCAATGCCTTGGCGGTCATCATCCGCCATCGCCTGCAACGTGCCAACGGCTGATGCCGCCCACGAGCATTCCATGAACACTCCCCCCAACGCACCCCCGCCACGAAACATTGACATCAAGCCTCCCATGACCGTGGGCGCACCGGCTGTGGTGGTAGCACCTGTTGCCGACACGGAACACATTGCGATCCGTGCTCAGGGTTTGGACAGCTGGTACGGCAGTGTGCAGGCGCTCAAAGGCATCTCGCTGGAAATTCCCAAGTGCCGCGTGACCGCCTTGATCGGGCCATCCGGCTGCGGCAAGAGCACCTTTCTTCGCTGGATCAACCGGATGAACGATCCGATTCCGGGCGCGCGCGCCAGCGGCACCCTGACCCTGCACGGCGATGACTTGCTCAGCCGGTCGCTCGATGTGGTGGAACTGCGCCGCCGCGTGGGCATGGTCTTTCAGAAACCAAACCCATTCACAAAGTCCATCTACGACAATGTTGCGTTCGGACCGCGCCTGCACCGGTCCTTTCGCCGCACTGACCTTGACGAACTGGTGGAGAACTCCCTGCGCGCAGCGGCACTTTGGGATGAGGTCAAAGATCGCCTGAATTCCAGTGCTTTAGGCCTTTCCGGCGGCCAGCAGCAGCGCTTGTGCATTGCACGAGCCATTGCGGTTGGACCGGAAGTGCTGTTGATGGACGAGCCGTGCTCGGCACTTGACCCCAAGTCGACCGCCAGCATTGAGCAACTGATCCGCGAACTCGAGACCAGTTACACCATTGTCATCGTCACCCACAACATGCAGCAAGCCGCTCGCGTCAGCGATCGCACTGCGTTCTTCTTTGAAGGCACGTTGGTGGAATGCGGCAGTACCGATCGCATCTTCACCAATCCTGCCAACAAGCAGACCGAGGATTACGTCTCCGGTCGCTTTGGCTAAAGAAACGCTAAACTAAATCCCAATAATGGCAATCGACCTTCAGTCCCAAATTTTGAGCCTTCGACGTGGCCTGCTTGCCATGGGCTCCGCCACCGAGCGTCGCCTTGAACTCACCACCCGCGCTCTCGTTCATGGCGATATTGCAGCTGCGGAAGAGGTAAAGGCTGGCGACAGCGAAATTGACAACATGGAAGTTGAGCTTGAATCGCAATGCATGCGCATTCTTGCACTCGGCGCGCCAGTTGCCCATGACCTGCGCTTTGTGCTGAGCGTGGTGCGAATCTCCAGCGACTTTGAGCGCATCGCTGACCTCAGTCGCGGCATTTCCAAGAAGGTCCTTCGATGGTCCACCGGTCATGGTCCAACCGAGGTTCCTGGCGCACTTGCCGACATGGCCAGCGCGGCTCGAACCATGTTTTCCGAAGTGCTCGGCGCCCTCTCTGACGAAGACACGGAGTGCTGCCATGAAGTTCGGCGCGCCGACCGGCGCGTTGATGCACTCAACAAGGAAGTGGCGGCTGCGTCCAGGAAACTGATTCAAGAGGACGTCTCCCGCACCGCCGAGGCCATCGACATGATGCAGATTGCCCAGCGCTTGGAGCGCATCGCTGATATCGCCACCAACATTGCTGAAGACGTGATCTTCCTTGTTGAAGGACGAATCGCTCGACACGGGGAGTGACGCAGGCGCGCCGCTTGGTTGATTTCCGGGTGTCGCGTGATTCCCCCACAAATCAGGCGTTTTCAAGCGCCTTCCGCGGCGTAGTGACGCCGCCGGCAACTCCGATAATCCGATTTAAACCATTTCGATGCACCCCTTCCCGCAGCGCCGGGATTTGGTTACACTACGCGGCTCGGAAACAGCCATGCATTACCCGCACAGAATTAGTCGAATCAAGAAAGTCCGCAAGATTGGCTTCCGAGCTCGTATGAAGACGAGCAAGGGGCGCGCGATCTTGAATCGCAAGCGTCGTGTGGGTCGCAAGATTCACGTGCGCTAAAGCCGTGCCAGCAACTGTTCGCGTTGTGCTCATCGGCCTGCGCGGATCTGGTAAGACCACGCTTGGGAGCTTGCTCGCCAAGCGACTCAACACTCAATTCATTGATCTTGACGACGTCACCGTCGCTGGTTCCGGTCAGCCATCGGTGACGGCCATGTTTCGTTCCGTTGGCGAGCCCGCCTTCCGGGCGGCTGAATGCGCCGCGCTGACCCACGTTCTCAGCAGCCCATCGACGTCCGGTGCTGTGATCGCCCTTGGGGGCGGAACGCCCACTACACCGGCGGCACGCGCGCTCCTAGAGTCCGCCCGCGCGGCGGGCACCATTCGAATCATCCTGTTGGAAGCGCCACCCGAAACGCTGGGTGCACGGCTCACCAACAATCCAGGCGACCGCCCACTTCTCGCTGGCGCTTCGTTCGCTGAAGAAGCCCTGCTCCTTGGTGAGGCGCGCCTTCCCATGTACCGCACGCTCGCCGATGCGGTGGTTTCCACCAGCGGCCACACGGCAGCCAGCGTCGAAATGCTCGAACGCGCGGCAGAAAACTCAGCGGGCTAATGCCTGTTAGCGCTTGGTGGGCCAGGTAATGTGAATTTCGCCTTCGGGGGTATCGGCAGCAATCCCAAGTTCTTTGAGCGCGGCAAGCGCTGCAAGCTGCTCTGACTGCTTCTTGCTCGGACCCCATGCGCCTGCAAATCGGCGCGCTCCGGTCAGGACGCAGATCTCAAAGCACTTCGCGTGGTCCGGGCCTTGCTCGTCGAGCACCATGTACTGCGGCGCGCCCATTTCAAGTTGCGCCAGGCACTGCTGCAGCACCTGCTTGAAATTCTGTTGGTGCCCCAGTCGCAGCGCGGAATCAATCCGCAACGCCAAGCGAGGCAGCACGAATGCGCGCGCGGCTTCCAGTCCGCCGTCGAGGTAGAGGGCGCCCACCACGGCTTCAAATACACCTGCTAATAGGCTCTCGGGAAGCCCTTGTGGACCGCGAACTCCCTTGTCAATGCGCATCCAACTTTCCATGCCGCACTCAGCGGCAAGTTCAGCACAGACTCGCCCGCTGACAATGTTCGACTTCACCTTGGTCAGTTCGCCCTCAAGAAAGTCTGGGCGCTCAGCGAATAGGTGCGTGCACACAATGAATCCCAAGACGGAATCGCCAAGGAACTCCAGGCGCTCGTTGGAGTTCAGCCGCCCATCAGCTGCTGATGAGTGAACCAGAGCGATCGCAGCCAGTGACGGATCGCGGAACCGATGACCAGTGACGGCGGCCATCTCTTCAAGAATTGCCGGGTCAGGCATCAGCGCCACGCCAGCACCATCTGAATGAGATGCACCGCGGATGCCAAGAGCAATCCGCCGACACCGCCGAGCACGAACCAACCGGCTGTCTGCAGTCGTTCACGGCGACGGCGAGCTGCGGGGCGATGAGTTGCCTCTGCTGCCACAGCAGGAGCCAGACGAGCCGAGCGGGATGCGGTGGTCGCTGCGCCAGCGACGGGTGTAGCAAGTGCGGCAAGTGCACTGGCATGCTTGCCAAACGACTCGGAAACTGCAGCGCTCACCGCGCCTTCGTTTCCTGGATATTCCGATGGGTCAAATCCAGCAAGGTCTTCGCGCATCTGCGCGTAGGCGTCCGACGCTAACACCCACGCCGAGTGTCCCGCTGAGTGCGGTGCACCCTGCGCTTCCTGCCAGAAACGGTCGAATGGATCATGACCAGCCCGCCCCGCTACCGCCATCTCAGCGGAAATAGCATTTCTTGCAGAGAGCGCAGCGCTCACCGCAGGGTGCTGAAACGGACGTTCTTGATCAAAGTGTGACACTCGCTGACAGTACTTTCGGTCGGATTCGCCTTCGCGTTCCAACTTTCAGCAACGAAGTGGGCCGTTAAGCTCACTCCGGCCAGCAGCAAGCGCGGGCCGCAATGCGGTTGATCAGGCGCTGACGGTCGCGGGGGGTGGCAAATGCGGTGAATTGCACTGCCATACGGCGCGGACCCGGATCGTCATCATGCGAGAAGACGCGAACGACCACGCCGTGCATTCGAATCGGATCCTGTTCGGCGGGCGGATAGACCTCTATCTGCACCTCGGTGTTTGTGGGGAGTTCATCGTCAAGCTCAAACCGCATACCGGTGAGCGAGATGTCGTATCCATGACCTTCGAGACCGCCCGTTGGGGTTGCAAGTCCGGAGTCAAAGTCTTCCAGGCCAAGGGCTTCCAAGCCCGGCTCGTGGAGTTCGTTTGGATTCGTGGGGGCTGGTCGGCTGGAGGCAGGAACAGCGGCAACGAATGCTGCGAGGCTGACCGCTGAACTACTTACGGCAAGCGTCGAAGGGATAACCACTACCCGGGTGTAGGCGGGATCAAACCGAAAGCGATCATCCGACCGCCGGTTTGGGGCTTCAACGCTGACCATTCCAATAGCTCCTTGGCCGAACATTCCGTGGCCGCATAGATAATTCGAACCTGGGTGCTTCATAGGGAAACGTCCTTGGATTACCAATGGTTCGGTCATTCTGCTCGATAAGCATGAAATCCCGAATTTCGGACGTTCTTCTGGCAAGTTCATCCTTGAACCTGAGACCCATCCACCCCCCGACGAATCGCAACGAGCGAGTCAATTTCAGGTGTAGACACCGACAGTCTGCTATTCCGAACCCCCCCGGTCAGGTAATGTGTGCCTTCTTTCTTCAATATTCATTCAGAATGTCATTTCTATGCAGGTGCCCTCCGCTGCTTGGTGGCACGAAATCGGCGCACGGAACGCCTCGCCCGGCACTACCTAATCCCCCATGACTGACACGCAAACCTTTATGGAACAAGCATGTACAGCCGATGCGCTGCTCGGCCGAAGGGTGGTCTTGGTGGGCTACGGCAACCAAGGACGAGCCCACGCCCTCAATCTGCGCGATTCTGGAATTCAGGTCACGGTTACAGGTCGCACCGGGTCAACTGCCCGGTCGCGTGCGCAGAGAGACGGATTTCAGACCAGCGATACCGATCGGGCCGTAGTGGGGGCAGACCTGGTGGTCATGGCACTTCCTGACGAGGTGCATGCCGAGGTCTGGAAGTCCGCCGTGGCACCGCACGTGAAGCCGGGACAAACAATCGGGTTCATCCATGGATCAAGCGTCCACTTCGGACTGGTGCGGATTCCAGAGGGAATTGGCGCGGTGCTGGTGGCCCCCAAGGGACCAGGAACCACCCTGCGCGAGCGATTCGTGCAGGGTCAGGGCATTCCGGCTCTGCTTGCTGTTGCTCAAGAGCGCGCACCAGGAACTGGCGGACCCACTTCACATGAGCTCGCGCGCGCATGGGCCGCTGGACTTGGCTGCGCGCGCGCGGGGATTGTGCAAACAACCTTTGGCGACGAAGCAGAGACCGATCTCTTTGGCGAGCAAGCCGTTCTGTGCGGCGGCATGATGGGCTTAGCGCAAGCTGCCTATGAAACACTGGTTGAAGCGGGCTATCCACCGCTATTGGCGTACATGGAGTGCGTTCATGAGATCAAGCAAGTGGCTGATCTGCTGTATGCGCGCGGGCCGGCTGGGATGCGAGCAGCCATCAGCAACACAGCGGAGTTTGGCGCGTACAGCGCAGCGCCGCGCATGGTCGATGATGCAACCAAGACGGCCATGCGAACACTGCTGAAAGAAATCAAGGACGGCACCTTTAGTCGCGCTATGCAAGCCGATCACGATGCCGGCGCTCCGTGGTTCCGCGCGCAGCGAGCCATGGCGAGTGCGCATCCGATGGAACAATCAAG
>DBCE01000188.1:0-835 GCA_002292895.1 Phycisphaerales bacterium UBA966 | reverse complement strand
GCGGCGCGGCACAGCCAAGCAGTGACCAACCAGCAAGGGAAACGTAAGCAGCAATGACACCATTCGACGCTTGGATTCTTGGCATGGTGGAGGGGATCACTGAATACCTTCCGGTTTCAAGTACTGGACACCTGATCATCACTTCATGGCTTCTTGGCCTTGATAAGACCGCGGCGCAGCGCGATGCGGTGGCCGACTTTGAGATCATCATTCAAGGCGGTGCAATTCTTGCGGTTGTGGGTCTGTACCGCGCGCGCATCGGGCAGATGTTGCGAGGCATGGCCTCTAAGGTGGGCGTGCAGGGGTTAGGGTCGGCGGATCGCATGACGGCGGGATACACCATTGCCCGCAATGTGGTGATCGCATTCATGCCGGCAGCCATCATTGGGTTTTTGGCAAAGGATGTGGTCAAGGCCAGCCTGTTCAATCCTGCTTCGGTGATCGGCGCGTTGGCTGTGGGCGGTGTGGTGATGCTGGCGATCGCACCGTGGCAAGCACGCAAGCTTGCAACGGAACGCGATTCCGCATTGCGCGCGGCAACCACTGCTTCAGTCACTGGCAGCAGCACGGACTTCACGGGCGCCGCCCTGGCGCGCATGAACGCCATGCAAGCGCTCTTCATCGGGCTCTTCCAATGCTTAGCACTGTGGCCAGGAACAAGCCGATCGTTTGTGACGATTCTCGCCGGACTCTTGGTTGGCCTTGGCGGCGTCGCTGCTGCTGAATTCAGTTTCCTACTTGGGTTGCTGACGCTGACAGCCGCCAGCGGGTACAGCGCCATGAAGATCGTCAAGGCGCAACACACCAGTGAATTCCTGGAACAAATCGGCGGCTG
>DBCE01000069.1:1784-2955 GCA_002292895.1 Phycisphaerales bacterium UBA966 | reverse complement strand
GCATTCGCCTTACGAGGACGGCCGCTGAGCGCGGCCCTGTCCTCTTCGGCGCCTGCGGCCAGATGGGGGTGTTCGGCGGAACGTGGAGTTCACGCCGTTGGTTGGCTTCGACGCGAGATTCGAGACATCGTTGCGTGCCACCTGCACGCGAGTCATTGATTTACGATGTGAGTATGCCCGCTCCGGCTTCGGATCCCATCGCTCGCATGACAGAATTGCGTACGCTCCTTCATCGGGCGAACCGCGCGTACTACGTTGATGCCGCGCCATTCATGAGCGACACAGAATTTGATGCGCTCCTCGCCGAACTGCAGGCGCTTGAAGCAGACCATCCACTGCTTGCGGATCCAAATAGTCCAACCCAGCGCGTTGGTGGTGAAGCAGCCGACGGATTTATGCAGGTCAAGCACCGCGTGCCCATGATGTCCGTGGACAACACGTATTCCGTTGCTGATTTGCGCGCCTGGTGGGAGCGGTGTGAACGCGCCCTCGGTCGACCGTTTGCTGCTGTTGCTGATCCAAAGGTTGACGGCGTGGCCATCAGTCTGCGCTATGAACACGGTCAACTCACCGAGGCTGCCACGCGCGGTGATGGCACGACCGGTGATGTGGTGACGCACAACGTTCGTGCCATTGCATCGGTGCCGCTGGTGCTGCAGCCGCCCGCAGGTACCCCCATGCCGCCAGTGCTTGAAGTTCGCGGTGAGATTTTTATGCCGGTCGCTCGCTTTGAACGCGTCAATGAAGAACGCCGCAACGCTGGCGAGCCCGAGTTCATGAACGCGCGCAATTCAACTGCGGGCACATTGAAGAGCCTTGATCCGGCCGTGGTGCGTGCGCGTGGACTCAGCTTTCTTGCGCATGGTGTTGGTCACGTTGAAGACATCGCACTCCGCAGTCACGCCGTTGACACGTATCACAACTTTCTACTTGCGCTGCGCGCGTTCGGGGTCCCGATATCCGGCCTTGCAGTGCGTTGCGAATCAGCAGACCAGTGCATCGCAGAGATCGAACGATTTGCAAACGCGCGCGCCGAACTCCCATATGCCGTCGACGGAATGGTGGTCAAGGTTGACGCGTTTGCGGATCAACGGGAGCTGGGCGTCACCGCCAAAGCGCCACGTTGGGCTGTGGCATTTAAGTATCCCGCTGAGAAGAAGCCCACCATTCT
>DBCE01000069.1:0-1713 GCA_002292895.1 Phycisphaerales bacterium UBA966 | reverse complement strand
ATGGAGCCGGTAGTGATTGCTGGAAGCAAGGTGCAACATGCATCGCTTCACAATATTGACGAGATTCACCGCAAAGATATTCGTATCGGTGACACCGTCATTGTTGAGAAGGCCGGTGAGATCATTCCACAAGTGGTAGAGGTAGACCTCTCCAAGCGTCCGCCGCATGCGCAGCCCGTCGAACCTCCAACCGTGTGCCCAAGTTGTGGCGAAGCGGTCACCAAGGAAGGCCCCAAGCTCTATTGCACGAATGCAGCCTGTCCCGCACAGTTCAGCGAGCGTCTGAAGTGGTTTGTTGCTCGTGGTCAAATGGATATCGATGGCCTGGGCGACAAGATCGTGGACGCGCTCATCAAGGACGGACTGGTGAAGAGCTTTGCGGATGTATTCACGCTGGACGCCGCGAAAGTTGCCGCGCTAACTTCCGAATCAACCAACAAGGCCGGCAAAGTGGTCGTTCGCAAGATTGGTGAGAAGACCGCGCATTCGATCAATGCCAGTGCCGCCGAAGCAAAGGGCAGGGGACTTGCCCGGCTCTTGGACGCGCTAGGAATTTCCCATCTCGGCACCGCCAGTGCGAAGGCGTTCGCGCGCACGTATCCGAATCTTGAGGCGATGCTTGCGGCAAGTGTCGAGGACTTTCAGCAGATTCCCGACATCGGCGAGATCACCGCTGCCAGCATTCACGCGGAACTTCACTCAGGTGCGATGCAGCGCGCGTTTAGTGAGCTGCGCGCTGCCGGCGTGAGCACAGTGAGTCCCATGTATTCCGCCACTCGTGAGGCGCCCGCAGGCTCGCCGTTTGCAGGTCAAACCGTGGTACTCACGGGCGAACTGGTGCAGATGGATCGACGCGCCGCCATGGAAAAACTGGAGTCACTGGGCGCCAAGGTGTCTGGCAGCGTGAGCAAAAAGACCAACTTGGTGATCGCTGGCCCAGGTGCGGGCAGCAAGCTTGCCAAGGCTCAGGAACTGGGCGTGCCCGTCTGGGATGAAGCTCAGTTCATGGCGGCAATCAAAGACCTTTGAGATGGCTGGTGGCCCCACCTGGCGCCGCCGGAATCGCGGAGCCGTGCTCCGCCACCTGGACGCGCTTCATGATCAATATCGGTTCGTCACGTCATCACTTCACGAACGTGACCGCGCCCGTAGCGCTCACTTCGCAACTACTGGTGCGTCCATCGCGCTGCGTGAAACGCACTTTCAACGGTCCGCCGCCTTCAAGCGGCAGAACTTCGGCCCACGTCCATGCATCCGCCTCACGATCGGACTGCGGCACCAATAGCACGCTGGCACTTGCATCAGTGGCATCCATTTGTCGCAAGCAGAATGTGGGAGCCTTGCCTTCTTCGCGGCTGACGCTCAGGAAGTAAGCATGACCGCCAAGAGTGACCGCAGGAAAGTCCACGCGCGGAGTCACGCGGAAGAGCGTTCCGCCAAAGATCTTGGCTGCAAAGAACGCCAGCACCAAAAACAGGACGATGCCAATGGCAAGACTGCGAAGAAAGAGCAGAAGTTGATTCACGGTGTGATTGTAAGCCCGAATTGCCACGCCACTACCAGCACAATCCCAGCCACCAGCAGTCGCCACCATCCAAAGAGGGCCAGGGTGTGTCGGCCGAGATAGCGCACCAAGAAGTCGATCGCCAGCGCCGCGCTTGCCCATGCCACCAAAAGCCCGCACACCAACGGTAGCCAGCCGCCGATTTGTTC
>DBCE01000240.1 GCA_002292895.1 Phycisphaerales bacterium UBA966 | reverse complement strand
GCCCCGGCGCTTTTTAGGGCTTTCGCTCGTTCCAGAACCGGCGTGAAGTCGTGCTTCTGTTGCACGATGATCTTCCCGTCCTCCTCGAACATCTTCTCCGCGATTTTCGACATGGGCGTCCTCAAAGGTCAGATTAGGGTAAGCCAAACGCATTACTTCCGCCACTTCTGGCGGCATCCGTAGGATTTGCCCGCGACGATAGCGGATGCCTCCCCGGAATATTCCTTCACATGTTACGCGATATTCCATCATTTGGAAATTGGGGCGAGCCTGAACCCGCCCCTTTTTTCATCACGACACGGTGGCCGAGAACGGGGTCGCTTCGGTGCCAGAGGCTTCCGACATGACCATAACAGCCCAAGTGTCGGCAGCGATGTCGTCACAGACAACACGCCAGCCCTTGAGGCCACCAGTGGTCGAGCCATCGAGCGTGATGGTGTCCGAAGTGGCGGCAGTGTAGAAGCACGAAGCGCCTGCGCTGTCGTTGCCCAGATAGGCCACGCCAGCCATCGTGTCGTTGCCGACAACTTTGATGATCTGGCTGCCCGAGGCATCGACTGCGCCGATGAACTCGTAGCGGTTGCCCGAGCCGGTAGCTTCCGGCAGGGTTGCGGTCACACCGGCAGCGCGGTTGAAGATAATGCGCTGGCCGACGTGAGCCTCGTCGGTGATCGTGACAGTCGCAGCCGCAACCGTGACGATGCCGTAGTTCTCAAAGTAATTTGAGGGCATGGGATTTTCCTTCAGCCATGAGATGAGGAAAGGGGCGAGCCGAAGCCCGCCCCATCACGATTACGAGGTGGTGTTGTCGTAGATGCCGCCCGACGACTTTTCGTTGCGGCAGACCAAGGTCAGTTCGGTGACAACCTGACGCTTCTCGTTATCGCCGGTCTTGGCCAGTTCTTCGTTCTTGGTCGAACGCAGAACGCCAACGGCCCACATGTCGTCTTGCATGATGAACACGTCCCGAGCGCGGTTTTCGCGGGTCGGTTTGAATTCAACAGTGCCCCACGGCGTGACGTAGACGGCCATGTGCTTGATGACCTTCTCAGCTTCAGCCGTGATGTTCGAACGCTGATTGTTGTTACCAGTGAAGCCCAGAGCGAGGTTCATCTGGAACGCCGACAGGTACACGCTGTCCGGCTTGCCGCCCGAAACCCAGATCGACTGCATGACAGCGTCGAACTTGGTCTGCGAGAATGCAGTCGGGGTGCCGTCGTCGGTGCGGGCGTTGGAGCCGTCGCCGGTCGGGTCAGCACCGCTGGAGCCGGATTGGAAGTTGGTGTTGGTGGTCAGCCAAGCCGGGACGCCAGCCATGCGGCGAGCGGTCGTGCTGTCACCAGCAACTTTTGCTTGGTTAGCAAACATTGCCTTTTCGATGTCCAGCTTCTGCTCTTTGGCAATCTTCAGAACCTGATAGGCCATTTCGCGTGCGCGACCGGCTTTGTTCAGGCCCTGATCGGTGCCGGGGATGACGACCGAGTTTTTGAAGATTTGCGTGCGGTTGTTCAAGCGAACAGTGGCCGAACGGGCTTCAGCAATGGTGTCGTCGCCTTCGATGTGGGCGTTGTCGCCCGACGAACGCAGGGCGTCGGTCTGCCACTCGTGCAGCGTGTTGGTCGCTTTTGCCTTGGCGCAAGCGGTGTAGAAGGGGGTTTCTTCCGGCGAGATGTCATAGATCACGTCGGACAGGTCTTCGCGGATGCCGCGAACGTCGTAGGAGTCAAGGGTGTTGGTTGGCTGTGCCATGATGTCGTCCTTTCAGGGTTTAACGGAAAAGAAGATCAATGAAAGCCTCTGGCTTCCCCGATCTCTTTGCGGCCTTCATCTGTCGATCACGAACGATTTTCTCAGGTGCAGGCTTACGCGGCATCGGCTTCACGTTGCGCGGGGGTTCGGGCTTTTTAGCCTGAGCCTTTACCGCTGAAAGCTGATTGTAGCGATAAGCGTCATACAAAACTTGCACGAGGCGAGCATCGACTGTGCTTGCCACTTCTTCAGCCGAAAGCCCGTATTTCGAAGCAAAGCCCACGAGGTTCGCCTTGAGTGCTGCCGCCTTTTCAGGGTTGGCGAACTCAGGGATGGCCTCAGTCAAACGGCGGGCCTGCTCTTGCAGTTCCACTTGACGAGCCTGCTCCTGAAGCGCCGATTGGCGCTGTGCCTGCTCGTGAAGTTGCCGTTGCTGCGCCTGAAACTCTTGCGCTCTTACTTCGTATTTCGCCTTCTCCTGCATGTATCCGATGGGGTCACTGTCCAGCATTCGAATATCAGGAGCCTGCGGGGCCTTCATGATCCCCTGCTGTTGGACATTCTCCAACGTCGCAAGGAATTGCTGTCGCTCGTTTTGAAGGGTGTAGTAGAGGTTTTCAGCTTCCTTACGGACAGCGGCGGCCTCCTGCATTCCCTTCTGGATGTAGGCATTTCCCGAATAGGACCGCTTTAGCTCATCGAGGGTGACCTGCGTTTCCTTGCCATCTACTTTGACAGAAAACGTCGTTGGCGTCTCTTGAGCGTCGGTTTCTTCGCTTTCCTCATCCTCTTCATCCTCGGCTTCAGGCTCTTCGCCGTCGTCCTCGGAATTCTCTGCGGCATCGGCCTCTTGGCCTTCGTAATCCGCTTCAGTTTCGTCCTCGACTTCTTCCTGTGCCGCCGTTTCGGGTTGGGCTTGGGTTTCGTCGTTCATAGGAGCAAGCAGGCTATCAACAGCCGCTTCGAGTGTATCAGTCGTTTGCACGGTCCCGATCCTGTTTTATCTCAACGGCCTCGGCGTCTAGTCGCGCTTGGAGGGCGTCGAGTATGAGTTGAACGGCGCGCACACTTTCATGTGCCGCCGCAACCCTGTTTATATCACAGGCTGCGTCTAAAAACACCCCCACTGCATCATCGCGGATTTCGCCGATCACGGCTTGGAAAACGTGATCGGCGAGGAGGGTTTTGGCTTCAGAAGCCCGCTGTTTGATTAGGGACAAATGGCATCCTCGGCATCTGTTGCTCGCGCTTAATGGCGTTCAGATCAAGCTGGACACCAGTTTTTGCGAGGAGTTCTGCGGCCTTAATCGCAAGGTCTTGCGCCATGCGATCCCGCTCCAAATCATCATCCATCCGCATCTTCTCGGCGTCAAGCTGCGTCTTGGCCATGTCAGCCTGCACGCGGGCCGACATCTTCATCTGTTCGGCCTGCAAGAAGGCTGCGTTCGGATCGGACGGCTGCTGTGGCTGCTGACCCTGTGCAGCCTGCGCCGCCATCATAAGCAACTGCTGTTCGATCTGCGGGTTCATCGGGTTGTAGTAGCGGTCAGCATTGTGAATACCAGCCATGCCCAAGATGTCCGCCAGCGTGTTGCGGATGCCCGTCATGCTCACGATGCCGTTGGTCGGCCCGTAGGCTTGCCAGATTTGCATCTGCGTCTGCATGGTCATTTGCAGGGCCGCAATCCGATCCTCGCGGCGGTTGTTGCCCAAGCCAACGTTGGTGACCAGATCAAGGTCATTGGTCCACGAACGCGGATCGACCGGGACAAACTGGCCGTCCAGACGCATCATCTCGTTCGGGTTTGGGTTGGCGCGGGCGATCTGGGCGATCAGGCGGAACATCTGCCGCATCCCGCCTTCGGCCAAGTTGCGGGCAATCAGTTCAGACACCGCAGACGCGGCCTGCACGGCGGCATTGACGCCAGCGGCGGTCTGCGACTGCAAGGCGTCGGCATCCATGCCCATCGCCGCGCCTGTCACGCCTGTCTTGGCCCGGATGGCCTCGTCGTAGAATTGCAAGGCTGGCAGGGCTGCCGAGGCCCCGTTGCCGATAGAAAACTCACGCAGGGCGTTGATGTCCTTGACGCGAACCACGCCGCCGATCTCGTTGTTGAGAAGATCGTCCATGTTCACGAGGTTTTGAACGGCCATCACGCGCGGATTGTTGGCCATCGCCAGCCCGTCCAGAAGGCCGCGCAGAAGCGACGTTGCCGCGTCCTGATCCTCAATCACAATCTCGGCCAATGAACGACCGAAGAAGGTGTGCGGCTCAGGATCGACCTCGAAGACGGCGAACGGGATGTAGTCGCACAGTTCGTAGTCCAAGATTTCGTAGTCGTTGCCCGCGCAGATGAACTTGTAAAGACGCGGAACGCCCGTGCCTTCGATGTCCATCTTCATGTAAGCTTCGGTAAACTGCACCTTCCGCATGGACGGGTCGGCTGCGTTTTCGTCGTCGTCGGTGTCGTCCCAGCCACGGCGGGCCAGTTCTTCCTCGTCGTCAACCGTGCCATCGGCAGCGCCGCCGAGGTTGTAGACAGTCTCAAAGTCAAAGCCCATCGCAACCAGATCACCGACGCGGGCCTCGCTGGTGTGGCCGCAGACGTAGCAGTCGTCAATGCTGACGGCCATGCGGTCCACGAAGAAGTCCTCGGGGGCAACGCTCTGGATTTTGATCTGGCCCTTGGTGGACGTGCGGGCAACGCGCAAGTTGTAGCTGGCCATGCGCGGCTGGATTTCAATGCCCATCTCGTCAATCACGGCCTCGGCGATGATCGTCTCCTCTTGCGAGAGGACTTCGCTTTCCGGGTCGTTTTCGATGAAGGCAAGCTGCTCTGGCGTCAGGTCGCTATATTCGTCAATCTCAACGTGCTGCACCTCGTCGTAGTAGACCTTGGCCACGCCGACTTTTTTGATAAGCGCGTCATGGAAAACGTCAGACAGGATGCGGAAGCCGTTGTTGCGCTCAAAGATATACTTGGCGTATTTGGTCGCCTGATCGGCACCCATGACGGCCTGCGGGGTGTTCGGGATGAATTCCACAGGCTTGTCGGATTGCAGAAACACGCGCATCAGGGCGGGCTTGATGGCACGGATGGTGTCGCGCACCTTGGTTGCCACGACCCGTGAACGGCCTTCTTCGAAGTCAACCGCAGACTTTCCGTCAAAATACTTCTGCGCCTTGATGCGGTCGGGTGAGACTTCGGTTTCCACGAAGTCCACAGCCTCGCGCACCGCGCTGGTCACGGTGTTCTGGATTTCGTCTTCCGACAGGCTTTTCGGCTGCATCTGTGTCTCCGTTATTGTGCGAGAAGGCCGCGAATTGCCTGCTGTGATAGATTAGCACCGGGCTGCGCTCCCGTCACTGCCCCTGCGCGTCCTGCGCCGCGTGCAGCACCTGCTGTCAGTTCCTGAACACGCTTCTGCAACGCGGCCATCGCTCCCTCATCGCTGATCGCGCGACGAACAAGGTCTGCATCCTCAGACACCAAGATGCGAGCCACGCGGGCGCGCTCTGCGTCGGTCAGATCGCGGGTGAAGCGCGAAGCGATGTTAGACGCCACGTTGACCATTGCGTCAGGGCTAAAGTTCATGACGCCGAGAAGGTCACCTGCTGAAATGCCCATGCCGATCCGGGCCTGCTCTGCTGTCGTGTCTGACGTAACAGACTGACGGCCAAACAAAACCTTGTTTGCAGTTTCCTGCGCCTCTGACGCCGTTTCAACTTTTCTAAGCACCTCGTCAACCGCATCAGGCGGCAACACGGCGCGCAACATTTTGCCCTCTTTAAGTGTCTCATCGGTAAGGTTCCGCATGAAACTTTGACGGCTTGGCGATGTCATTTTGCTTTCAATGAATGACATTAGGCCAGCACGATATGCCTCAATCTTGTCTGGGTCTGTGATGCGCTCAAACTCCATAAGCCTTTCTTCGACATCTCCAACAAGGGCTTCTCTACCAGCCTTAAAGGAGTCACGCTGCCCCCTTACGGAAGCCGCTGTGGCGCGGGCTGCACCAAGTTCAGGAGATGCGACATCAAGGAGACCGCGAAGCCCTTTTTCAGTCTCTGCGAACTTTTCCCCAGCGCCCCCAAAACCTGCCCGATATTCTGCCGAAGCGGCATTGCCAATCGCACGGCGAACACGTTCGGCTTCGTCAATGGTGATCGGTCTGGTGAATGTGACGTTGGCAGGGCCGATGCCGTTGGCGGGCGGCGTAACAGCGACAAGCCCACGGAAGATTTTATTCACCTCAGTGACCGCTTCGGGAACAACCTGAAGCGCGGCAAGAACTTCGCCAGAGACTTGCTCTGGTGCTTGAATGTCCTTGAACGGCGCATAAGCCGCGCGCTCTGCCACTCTGGCCGCTTCCTCATCAGCACGTTGAGCACGCAAGGCGCTTGGTGCGTTCACGTCAGAAAGATACTGACGGATTTCATCCATTGCCTGCGCGCGAGTTTGAGCCGGGCGAGGCGTCAATGCTTGCGTGATAATGGTTGATGCCTCGCCGCCGCCAGCGCGGTATGCCCGGACTGCGGCACGGATTGTCTCGTTTTCAGCGAGCAAGCGGCCATTCAGAACGTCGTCTGCAATCTCATCCGCCGTCTTGCCGGTTTGCTTCGCAAGGCGCTGGATTTCGTTCTCAACAACGCTTGACCCGCGATTGCCAACTATGCGCCGGGCAGCGTCGGTCAGCGCGTTGACAGCACCACCAGCGGCGCGCGTGACGCCACCAGCAACTGTGCCGCCGATAGCGCCAGTGACAGCGCCACCGGGGACGCGAGCCGCACGCTCCGCGAAACCGCCCTCGCCAGTTCCAAACGCATACGCGCCGCCCTCAAGCGCGCCCATGCCAGCTAGGCGGCCAAGCGTCGGCGCAACGGCAGCCGTCGAAGTCCCGCCAGTAAACGGCGCAGCGGCAACAGCGGCAAGAGCGGGGATAGCTGCACCACCCGCTTCGTATGCCAAAGCCTCAAGCGGACGGGCCTCTTGATATGATTTCAGGTTGCCACGGATTTCGTTCAGCACGTCCTCGTAGGAGCGGCTGTTGACATCAAAGCCAAGCGAGGATGCGACATAAGACGCGGCAGCGCGGGCGGCAGCTTCGGCCTCGTCTGCTGTCCCCAGCGTCAAGCCTTGTGCCGCAGTGCGGACGCGCTCGCGGGGAGCCGCCTCAACCGCTGCGGCTTTTTCTTGGCGACGTGCGCGTGCAGCCTCAACTGCTTTGCGTTGGGCCTCAGTCATCTCAACCATTATTGGCCCTCCATGAATGCTCTGCGTTCTTCTTGCGTCATCAGGTTCCAATCCTCTTGGGCAACACCAAGAGCGACTGCCGATTGCGGCACAACGGCTGGGATGACAACTTGGGCCTCTGGGATGACGCCTGAATAAATAAACTCGGGCGGCACTCCAGCTTGCTTCGCCAACTCCGTATATCTGCCCAGCGTGGTTTGAGCCGCACTAGACCGTTCAGTGTAGATTTGAGTGGCCAACTCAGCGATTTGCTGCCGCACTTCAGGCGTCAACGAGCCTTCACCAGTGACGGCGTTTCTCAATGCTTGGCCGAGTGCAGGAATGCGCGCACCGGCATTTTGCACTGCGGCAACTTCGCCTTCGCGGGCCACTGAGCCGGGGTCGAGGATTTTTGCGAAAGCAACAGCCAAGGCGTAGTCGCTGGTTGCGTTCGGGTTGGAATAGAAGGTCGTGATGTTCCCGTATCCCTGCTTCACAATCTCAAACGGGGCCAATTCGGCGCGCACATCGTCTCTGATTGTGTTGATAGCCGTCAGTTGATCGCCAGTAAGCGTCGGCTGCGGGCCGCGCAACTTTTGCAATTCAATCTGCGCTTTTTCAAGGTTGATGGCCGCCATCGGGTCGGCAGGCGTCAAAGCCATCTTTGCAGCACCGACAATGTCGCCGGTCGCCTGAGCGTATTGCAGGGCGCGCTGGGCTTCCGGCGTGTTAAGCGTGGACAGCCACTCAAGCGTGCGGTTGCGCTCGCTTTCGGCCTTGCGATCCTCGATGCCTTGCTGCAACTGCCCGATCAGCGCCTGATTGGGGTTCATCGTCAGGCCTTCCAGAGCGATGGCAAGGCGCGAACGTGCGTCACGACCCTGCGGCCCAAAGAAGCCACCAAGCAGCCCTTGGCGCTGCGGCGCGGCCTGCGCTTGCATGGGCATGGCGGCTTGCATGGGAGCGGTCGGCTGCAAGCGGCCAACAGGCATCTCATTCACCTGAATGACGTTGGGGTTCATGCCGCCCGTACCGATACCCGCGCGCATCAAGTCTTCGCGTGTGATAGCCATTTAGCCCCCCAAAAGCCCGAAGAAACCACCACGCGCTTTTGCGGCCTCGGCCAAGCGCGGGTCTTTCTTCTGCGTCAGAATATTGAACAGGTTTACGATAGGCGCGGCGTCCGCGTCCTGCGCGATGCCACGGCTGGCTGCCAAGCGGGATAGCAAGCCCATGTCCTCGAACGGATCATCCATCTTGGCAGGCCGGAATGGCACGTCGTACATCGAAACGCCTGCGTTGCCAGTGGCTCTTGCCGAGACGGTCGGCCCCGACATAGGCGCTGCGTTCGGCCCCGGCATCGGTGCTGCGTTCGGGTCAAACTTTCCGGCGATATTAGCTAATTTAGCCCCATACTGCGGATCGGTCGCATAGCCGGACTTTGCCATCTCGGCAATCTGGTCTTCAATCCCGACAGCCGACAGCACGCCGCCGTAACGCGGGTTGCTCAGAAGGAAGTCGGCATAATCCTCAAAGGACTGCTCTGGGCTTTCGTAGCCGCGAAAAGACGCAGGCTGGCTGACCATGCGGCCCTTCTCAAACTCAGAAGTTTGCAAAGTCTGCCCGCCGGAACGGCCATGCGACTTGATGCCGAAGTAGTTCATGCCGGGCGCGCTTCTGCCATACCCGGTTTCAAGCGCGGCCTGAGCCAAGACCAAGCGGGGGTCAAGGCCAGTGCGCTCAGAAACCTCTTGAGCGTAGGGCAGGAAGCGGCTGTAGAACTCTTCTGGCGTCATTACAGCGCCCCCAGACCCAGCGACAGATAGTTAAACAGGCCCGGACGCTGGGTCTGCGTTTGCGTTTGCTGCCCCATATTGGCCGCACCGAGAGCCGCCAGAGGTGCCGACAGCGAAGCCATAGGCGCACCCGTGAAGCCGCCATACTGCGCGCGTGCAGCGTCGATCAGGGCCTGATTGATGGCCTGCTGCATCGTGCCGAACTGCTGCTGTTGCTGCGTGATGCTTTGGCCCATGTTGAGGCCCTGCTGCGCCAAGGCTCCAAACTGGCCAGACGCCGCAAGTTGCTGCCGACGCTGATCTTGAGCCGCCCGAAGCGCGCTCTCAAATCCTTGGGCACGAAGCTGGGCCGCAAGTTGGCCGCCCTGCTGTGCAAAGGCGCGGTTAGTTTCGGCCTCGGCGATGCCCTGACGCGATCCGCCGAAAGCGCGGGCAGCCGAAGCCTGCGCGCCAAGCTGGTTTTGCTGCATCAGGCGCTGACGCTCCAGATCGGCCATCGACGTGTCAATAACCTGCTGTGTGTAGGGGTTTTGAAACGCCGGGATGTCCGGCATCTCCCCAGAAGCGGCAGTGCCCATGAGCGAACCAGTATAGGCCCCAGATGCTTGCTGGAACACGTTCGGCGGGACTGCGGGCTGCACGCCTGTTGGATTTGCTGCACCTGCCATGATTATCTCCGTGTTGCGTTGCTGCCGCCGGACGACTTGCTGCCGCCGCTGCCGCTTGATGATGGTCCCGACTTCCCACCCTTGCCTTCTCCGGCTTCGCGCTGGGACTTACTTGCTGCCGCTCTGTTTGCGGCGCTTTCCGCGGCACGATCTTTCTCTTTTGCGGCTGCTGTACTAGCTGCTGTCGTAGACTTGCTCGGCGTAGACTTGCTCGGCGTAGCTGTTGCGGCCCGCGATCCGAGCGGATCAACGCCGACCATATTTAGCACCCCTGAGAGCGGGCCGCCGGAGAATGTAGTGCCGCTGCGACCCGGCCCGCCGCCGTCGATCATGTCGCGAACGCTGGTAAAGCCGCCAGACGATGGTGCTGATGTGCTTGGGCGGTCGCCTGCGTCCCTGCCGCGATCACCATCACTGGGCGCGGTTGGCGCTACAGGAGCCACAGGAGATGTCGGTGAAACCGGGGCAACGGGAGCGACCGGGGTTACAGGCTGGCCGAAAGTTAAAGGCGGCGCGCCGGTAATGGGGTCAACAAACAGCCCAGTGATGGCGTCGTATTGGCCCGGCCTGCGCGTTTCAAGTTCCCTGACAGCTTGGTCGTAAAGGCCGCCAGACGAATAGGCCCGAAGGCCCCCGTCAAAGGTTTGCGCTTCCGGCATCCCCATGTTGACATCAACAGTCGGAAGCCCAAAAGCGGAAGCAGCCGCATTGATGCCTTGACCCGAAGCCAACTGGAAGGGCGTCATCGCAGCAACGTCTGGGCCATAATACGGAGCATATCCAAGGCCCGCCACCGTTTCCGCGCGCCCGATGTTTCTCCGTGCCGCCTCTTCAAGCCATGCAGGGATTTTAACTTCCGTGGTGGTCTTGCCACCTTTGCCGCCGCCGCTCATTCAAAGTTCCTTTCCAACACCGTCATGACGGGTTTGTATCCGTGCTTCGCAAGAACCCGCTCCCATCCGCGTCGTCCGGCGATTGTCATTGATGTGCAGCCCTGTGTCTTTCCCCAAGCCACGGCGGAATCAATCATGTTGACGATTGTTTCCATCTCACCACCGGCTAAAAAAACGTGCAGGACACTTTTCTTAGGATATAACACGATTTCGGTAACAGCGCACCCCTTTTCAGCAGGCCACAACTGCATACGCCCGCTCAGGATGCCGTCAGTCACGTCTTGGAAATCATGCGATCCGCCGCTGTATTCCAAGGCCTCCTCGATCCACTTGCGGCAATGATCCAAAAGCGTCATGCCTGCACCCGCGTGATAACAAGCGTGACAGAAGGCGCGGCAGGCGCGTAGGCCGTCGCCACATGCGCGTGCAGGTATCCGCTCGTGCTGTCCGTGGCCCACATGACGTTCAGCACATCGTTAGCCGCAAAGCTGAAGATAGCCGTCCGCGAAACCACAAAGGTTGCGCCGTTGTTGTGCAGGCTGGCAACGATAGTGCTGCCAGCCACGTCGGTGCCGTTCTTGCGCGGCCAGAAGCGAAAGTTGACTTGACTAGATGACGTGCTGGAAATCTGCGCCGTAAAGGCGATCTCATACAGACCGCCCTCGACAAAGGTGATATCTGTCAGCGGCGAGCCTGTCAGGGTTATTCCTTGCGCGGAAATGCTGTCCAGCGCAATTTTATAAGCCGTGTTAGCCGACGCCGCGGTTACGTCGGCGTCCTGCCCGAAGATCGCATAGCCATCCGCCAGCACGATCTGCCGCCACTCGTTGTTCTTCGAGACGACCGGATAGCCGTTCACGTCGTCCCATAGCAAAACGCCGTTTGAGGTAGGCGTTGCACCGTCAACCTTAAAGCTAAGGTTATCCCAGAACCGCGCAAGAAAGCGGCGAAGTTCCTCGCCCCATCCGCGCAAATCCTGCCCGATAACCGGGATGCCGAACCTCATCGGCGGCCTCCAGCCTCAACGTCAAGCCGCGGAATGCCCCAGCGCCAATCAGTAAAGCGCGCGCCGACAACACGCATGACCATTTGACGACCGCTAAACCGCACGCTGGTTGGGTTTGACATCGAGTAAGGCCCAAACGACCGCTCAGTGTCATTCGGATAGAACCGGGTCTTGAATGTTGTCGTCACGTCGCCCTGCGTTTTCTCGTCAGGGATCAACTCCTTGGCCATCGCCGTTTGATCGCCGACGCCGATCTGCACCGGGCCGCTTTCAACGTAGACCTCAGCACCCTCATAGTTCCAGCCTGTTTCGTGCGCGTAGATCGGCCCGGTCGGCGCGATCAGGATCGGGTTGCGGAACACGCCAGCATCAACACCGCAAGTGCGGGCCATCGCGCCGATGGTCCAGTATCCTTCGGCGTAATTGTAGGCGACGTATCTATTGTTTTCGTTGGATGACGCTGAGGGGTAGAACCACCAAACCTCGTTTTGCAGGCCGTTCGCCACGCAGGCAACCTTGGAGATTTGCGCGACGTTCAGGTCACTGAAAACGTAATCCGACACCTCGGACGGCAAGGGCTGCACGCCGCCGCCGGTGAACGAATAAAACCCGTCGCGGCTCATCCAGAACACGCCAGCATCGACGGCTGTCGCGCAATTGCGTGAGGCAGCGCCGCAAGACGATCCGACACGCTCAAAGCCGTAGACAAAGGGCGGCCCTTGGTATGATGCAGTGTGCGCGTCCACATCCGTCAGGATCAGAGCCTGCCCGCGTGTGCGAAGCGCCAGCATGATTTGCCCGTTGGTCTGCAACTCTAGATCGCCCGCCTCGTTCGTCGCGGCAGGGGTCCAAAGAGTATTGTCTTCACGGTCGCACCACTGAACCTTGCGGGGGTTTCCGCCAGCGCCAAGGGCGAACAGAAAACGTTCCTCGGTGACGAGAATGCCGCTGTTCCCTGTTGGCGCGTTGGTCACAATGGCAGCGTCGTTGGCCGTGTTCAGCGTCCATTGGTAGATTTTGCCGTCTGCATTGGAACAGGCAACAAGGTATTCGCCGAAGTTGTCCAGCGACCAAGTCGTCGCCGGGATCGGTGTCTCGCCTTCTGGCCGCTCAGTGCCGTAGAAGCTGACGCCATAAAGCCCGCCGCCGTACCCGTCGTTTGAGTCCGCGCTGACAATGCCAGCCGTCAGACCTGCTGGCGTGATGTCGGTGACAATGTTCCCAGCGTTCATGACCTTTAGGGCGTTGTGCATCCCGAAGGCCAGCCAGCGCGTGCCGTTGTTGGCCCGCCACGCAACAGCCCCGCGAGCCACGCCTGTGGCTGTCGCGCTCCCGCGCTGCGCCCAGCCGCCAACGGGCTGCAAGACGCCGTCTTTCCAGCGAACGAGCGAGCCGTCAAACCAGCGACCCGTGCTTTCTAGGGCAGTCCCCTTGCGAGAAATGCCCGGCGGGATTTGAAGCGGGACAAGCGGCATGTGCGCTCCTTACGGCTTGACGGGCCAGTTCACGCTGTGCGGGAAGCCCTCTTGAGCCGTTATATCACGAAGCGCCTGCCGATAGGTAGCCATCTCTGCGCTCATGGTCACGTCGGACAGCGCCATCCAATCGGTCTCGGCCAGCTTGCGGTCGCGCTCAAGGCGGATGGATGCGGCTTTGGTGGTGTCGATGTCAGCCTGATACGCAGCTTCTCGCTCTGCCTTGGTATGCGTCACGCCATCTTCGTCGGTGTAGTCCGAGAACATCTCCCGCACTTCCCAAGCCGTCACCCAGTTGCCCTTAGCATCCTGCACGACACCGTTGCGGGCGACATACTGATACGGGCCAGCGTCTGGCTTAGGCGCTTCAAGGACAGCCTCGATGTTGAGAGCATCCAAGACGTTCTGGTTCCAAGTGCGAGGCATGGAGATGTTAGGGTTGGCCGACCGCCACTCACCCTGCGACTTCACCTCGCCCGTGACTTTGTGTCTGTATTCGCCCATGAGATTGATCCTTTCAGATGGGGTTGATGTAGCTTAACTCACCGCAAAATAGATGTAGGTCGCAGCGTTGACGTTGACGTTGGTTGCAGCCACTTGGTTCACGATGAAGCCAGAGTTATCCGGGTCAATCGTGTCGTCCGTGGTGACTTCTGCCGCCGTGGTGTTCAAGCTCAGGTGCGGATCGTTGCCACTGACGATACCCCGTGCCGTATCCCAGACATACCAGTCGCCTGTGCTGTCCGTGCGCTTAATGAGGACAAACCTTGCACCCGTTGTGAAAGCGCAGTTGATCGTCTGGCTGGAGCCATTGCCCGTGTAGCTTCCCACCTTTGAGATGCCGGGGAGAGAGGCGAAGAGGTAGGCGATGTAGGTGCTTCCACTCCTGTTTACATGGTAAGTATCCCCAAGTCTAAAATATGTGCTTGTCGGATGCGTGTGGTCCCAATATCCACTGCTGCTAAAGCTTGGTACGCTTGTTGCGTTGAGCGTTAATACTGCGGGCCTGCTGCCATAGTTATCTGGGTCGCTACCAAACACAGACAACTGAGTGATACCAGAGACGTAGACCCCCCAGTTGCTGGTGTCAAATACCGCAGTATCTCTTTTTTTCACAATCATTAAGTCGGGGGCCACGCCAAGATTGTGGGAAACGTTTGTGCCTTGAACGCCATTCCCCGTATAAGCCACCACGTCGAAGAACCCCGGTGCGCGGCGGAACATCCAAGAGTAGTTGGACGTTGATCTTGCGATATTCAACCATCCGTTCATGTAGTCAAAAACACGAGCGGAGTTTGCTGCTTCTGCCGCAGTGCTGTTTGTAATCAGATATGTTCCAGACGTAAGTCTACTCGCCACGCGTCCGTCATCGGCGGCAGTGCTTCTTTCAATGGCCATATCGACAGGAAAGCCAGAGGTCCAAGCTGGCACAGACGAGCCGTCTCCATTATCAACCGCAAACACCTCCGTCCCCACAGTCGGCTCACGCATCGGGCCACGGCGGATGGCGATGTAGATGTAGGTTGCACCGTTTGTGTTTACCTCACCATTTGTAGACGTAACTTGGAAGCCCGTGGCTGTTGGGTTGGTGTAGTTAACATTTTGCTCTGCAATGCTCGCTGCCGGACTAAGCCATTTGTCTCCTGTTCCTACAGGCCAGCCGCGCATGTTATCAAAAATGCCCCAGCTTTCGGCGGCTGTCGCACTTTTCCACAAAACCCACTGCGGTTCCCACCCAAGGTTAATCACAGGCCCAGTTGTGCTGCCATTCCCCGTATAACTCCCACACGCAATCAACCCATCCGAGCCATCGCCAGACGGACCAAGGGGATCGTGGGCGAACAGGTAGGCGACGTAGGTGCGGCCAGTGGTGTTAACCGAAGAGTCCGTGCCAAGGCTAAATACTGTGCTGGTAGGCAGTGTATCGTTCCAGCGCGTGTTGCTGTCGGCAGTTGCCGCAGTCGAGTTCAGCGTAAGATAGTCTGTCGCTGGTGCGGCTGTGTTGCTGCGATGGTACACTACCCAATTGTCTGCTGCAGATGTGGCTTTAACAATTATGCACCCCGGCTCTACTCCAAGGTCATGGGTAATTGTTCTTCCAGCTACATCATCCCCCGTATACGTCACCACATCAAAGAACCGAGGCGCTTGGCGGAAGGTCCATGAGGCGTAGGTGTTGCCGTTTACGTTAGGCCCAGACGCACCACCACCGAGAGTAAAGCCGTCCACATTGAAGGAGTTTAGGCGGTTCGTAACCGTAGTGTTGCCGTTGGTAACGTCCGTTGCAAGCTGAACATTTACACCGCGCAAAGTGTCAAACAATTGATGAGACAACGTGTCGTTTCTGCGTTTTGTCCAAACCAATCCACCCTCACCAGCAAGGTCAATCCCGTTGGTGATCGTCTGGGTCGAGCTGTTGCCCGTGTACAGGTAGGTCGAGAACACGTCTTCGATGGCCAAAGCGGCTTCAGCCCCAGCCGTTGCCCCGAGCAGCTTTGCTTTAAGCATTATGCGTCTCCTACGCGAGCGCCGTAAACCTGAGTGCTGACTTTCCAAAGCACGATGGCCGTGTATCCCGTCGTGTTCAGCGTGGGCGCAACCCCGCCGTCAGTTTTCCACACAACGCCAGAGCCGCCGAAGGTGCTGTCCGTCCACGTCAGCGTGTAAGCTGAACCGTCGTCCACCATCAGCGTGACAGCCTCGCCTGCGGCCATGTTGGTCGCCTTCGGCGTGCGGTTGGCACCCAGCGTGATAAGCTGGATGGAACCGTTGCCGGGGTCGATCTCAAAGGCCGCGCCGTCCGTGATCGTGAAGATGTCCTCCAAGATCGTGCCAGTGATGGCCGGGTCTGTCAGCGTCTTGTTGGTCAGGGTCTGCACGCCGGTCAACGTGACAGCCGCGTTGGCAACGTCGCTGACGGCCTTCAGGTCGGTGTCCAGATCGGACCAGTTTTGGTTGAGCTTGGTACCCCAAGTGTCCTCGGATGCGCCCACCTCGGGCAACACAAAGGCATAGTTTGTGGTTGTTGAGTCTGCCATTTTAAGCCGCCCTTATGCCGCTTCGGTCCAAATTTCCGCCGTGTCAGAGACAGGCGTCCAAGTCTCACTCGTATCAGACTGCGGCGTCCATGTCTCTGCCGTATCTGAGCCGGGTTCCCACTTCTTGATGAAGGCTGCCGACACTATACACGAAATTGTGGAAAGCGCACTACCCAAGCGCACGCGCTGCAAAGACGCTTCAACAGCGACAGCGCACGCCGAATTGATCGACACGTTGACCAGTGCCACTGTCGAGACGGACGTGGTCAAGGCCGCCGCTGCCGTGCCGGAAATGTTGCGCGCCCGAGCCGCATCAAGCGAAACTGTAGCCGCCGACGACACCGGGGCCTCAACCTCGCGCAGCCGCTGTGCATCCGCAGAAACAGATGCTGCACACGCAGCAGAGGCCGAGGCATCCCGCACCCGATCCGCGTCAACAGTGGTCGCAGACGTAACGGCGACCGCCGCGCTGGCATCGCGCACACGCTGCGCCGACACGGCTGTCGTGGATGTAACCGAGACAGTGGCCGAGGCGTCTAGGCGCTTGCCTGCCAGCACAGAAACGGCAACAGCGACCGAAGCCGCTGCGGAGGCGTCTTTCACCTCGCCGTCAAGCCCATACGCCTTTACGCCGTATGCGCCTGTACCGAACCCTGTACGGTAGACCGCCACCTATTCAGCCTCAGTCGAGGTTGATGTCGAGATCACCCGTCGGGACGCGCAGAACGTCCCCGGTGTCGATCACCTTGGAGGCGGTCAGCGAGGCGTAGGCGATCATGTTGCCCGAGGTTGAGGCGTCGAACACAGCCGCGTGCGTGATGGTGCCCCAGCTTCCCGAAGCAGTCGGGAATTCGATGGCGGCATCGTTCGAGGCGTTGTTGCCGCTCACGGTGAACGTGACAGCCTCGCGGGTGTAGCCGCTGCCCGACACCTCGGTGCCGCCGCCGCTTTCACCCGGTGCAGCCGTGAACAGGCCGAGATACCAAGCGGTCGGGCGCGCCGGAGACGGGCTGCTCGCCGTCAGGAGCCACGTCAGGACGCTGGTTTCGAAAGAGTTGGTCAGTGACATCAGAAACTCCTGATTTTCATACGCAGGCCGGTTCCGCTGTGCCGCGCGTCGTTGGAAGAGTCGTTTAGGTTATCAATCGCGGATTGATACAGGGCTGCCCAGATTTGGATGCGGGCGTCGTCTTTGAGATACGGTGCCGAATGGATCAGCGCCCCGTAAAGGTAGGCGTCCGGCGCGTTGGTCAGGAGCCAGTTGGTCGTGGCCGAATCCGACAGCGCAGGTATTTTGGCGAAATACAGCAGTTCGCTCGCGTAAGTTCCGTCAGGAATGGGATAAAGTTCAAACTGCGCCCCGGTCATCGCGTAGTAATACGGGCGGCCATTGACGTTGCTGTCGGCTTCCTTGCGGTCGATCATCTCGGCTTGGCTGATAAGTTCCAGCCGCGAGGTTTCGCCGGTCGTCAGATAGAAGCGGATCGTCTCAACCCAATCAGCCGGGATGGCCGAGAATTGCGTGTCAAGCTGGGCGGTCGCGCGGGCTTCCATACGCCAGTGACGCAGCTTGCGCTGCATGTCAGCCTCGGCCAGCGCGATGAACGTGGGAACGACGGACGTGAGATCGTCGCGGTTTAAAAAGTCCGCGATGGCCGTCTTGAGTGTGGCGTAGGTCGTGATGGTCATCTTACCACTTCACCTTATCTGCCCAGAAGGCCGCTGACATCTTGCCCTTGGCGATGTTCTTGGCGTGCCGGGCCTTGAATGCTTCGTTCCGCGCCGAACCTTCAGGAGAGCCTTTGACGCCCTGTTGGCCGAAGCGGATGGTCTTGGTTTCGTCCCCGGACTTGGCGACGACAACGTGGCTCTTCGTCGGGTGGTCCGGGGTTCGCTTCGGCTTGTTATAACCCGAAACGCCCACGCGCGCCAGCTTCGGGTCTTTCGCCATTACTTCTTGCCCTTCCTGGCAGTCTTGGCAGAAGCCTTGAACGCGGCAGCGGTCGGCGCACCCTTGGCACCGGGCTTCCGCATTTTTTCGCCCGATCCAGCCGCGATGCGGGCCTTCTTCGCGGCGATGTTGGCGTAAAGACCGCCGGGCATTACTTCTTGCCCTTCATCATGCAGCGGCCCATAGCCTTGCACTTGGCGGGGTTCGGGCAGCCCTTGCAGGGCGTGAACTTCGGAGTTGGCTTTTTCATTTGGACTTCCCCTTTTTGCTCTTGCCCGCCTTGGACAAAGCGATTGCGATTGCTTGACGTTGCGGGCGGTTTGCCTTCATCTCAGCGCGGATGTTACCAGAAATAACCTTCGCAGACGAACCCTTTTTCAGTGGCATGGCGTCACCTGTTCATATAAGTTGACGATGTGTCAACTGAGGAGGGGAAATTGGAAAAATTAGAAGCATGGGTTGCTGGCATCTCCATGATGCTGGCCGAATTGGTACAGAAAGCAGAAGAGGGCGACCGCGCAGCGGTGTCCCAAATCTGCGAAACGATTGAGGGGCAGCTATCACAAGTCATCGCCCTTGCGCCTCAAGATACGCATTGACCTCATCGACCATCTGTTGGTCAACTCTCTGTGATATTTCCGGCGAACCCATCATAAACGCACGCTGATCCCCAGCCGGAGCAGCGCCCGCTGCCCTGCGGTTTTCAAAGAAATCGCGCCAAACAAGCTGGCCCGGCAGGTTGCCAAGCCTGCCCTCATAGCCGCCGCCGATCTGCCACTCGTAGCTGGGGTGAGGGGTGAAGGCTTCATTCGTCAAGAAATCAGTCGGTCGACCAACACTCAAACCTGTGGCGAACGGATCAACATCAAGCAGTTCAGGGTCGGTGATGCTGACCCGCGTCCTGCCAATGTCGGGGAAGCCAGCGTTCTTGTACGCCGTCTTGTCCATTTCCTGCCAAACAGCCCAGCGCGTCGAACCGGGCATATTTTGCAACGCTTCCGCCACCTTGCCAGACTTCGTTCCGGGCCAAGCCGTTACGCCTAGTGTCTTCATGCGTTCATCGAACTTCTTGGCGGCGTCGTCAGATATCCTTGTCGGGTCAAACTGGGCAAGAGTAGCATCGCGCATAATCGTGCTGAAGTCGCCAGATTGCGCGCCCATAGCGGTATAAACGAGCGCAGGGTCTTCGCCTGCATCAAGGAGGCCGCGAACGGACTTTGCCTTGCGCGACATCGGAGTGAACTCAGACGCCCAAAAGCCGGTCCCTTGCTCCCGCATAAAATCACGCCCGCCCTGTGAGCGGACAGGATCGGCAAAGTTGATATCGTCGTATCCGAGGATGTTTGCGCCAGCGATGGTTCTGTCACCATACGCTGGGGTCAGCACGCGACCCTGTAGGTCTTCGATCCTCATCGCGCGCTCTGGCTCCAAAACGCCAAGAGACTGAACGATGGGCGACACCTCACGCGCTGGGATGGACATCGACGTGTCGGAGATCGGATGCCACTGCGGCTTTTCATATTTAGGATCACGCCAAGCGGCAGGCGTGCTTAGTGCAATGCGCTCAGATGGTGACAGCCGCAGGCCCGGAATGGGGTTTGCGTATGTCGTCGGCATCTGGCCGGGTTGATTGAGCCGATCCACGACATCACGGCCAACGGCGCGCATGGTGTCGCCGAAAGCCTCCTGCGTTGGCGAGCCGCCAAGCAGCCCCTCCATCAGCGCAGTCGCGGCGGGCGTGCCAGCGCGAGAAGCCGCAGCCACAGGGGCCACAACGCCCGCAATGCCGGATGCCATGTCGCCCAGCGCGGCGAGGCGATCCATCACGCCCATGTTCGGCGACATCATGCGTCCGCCCGCGTTCATGGACTGCCCGATGGCTTCGACCGGGTTGAAGATTTGGTTTAGCAGCGAGAGGCGCTCTGGCAGGCCAACGCCAACGTCGAGGAGGCCAGCACGTCCCGGCTGGATGCCTTGAGGCTCAATGTCAGGGCGAATGCGGCGCACTGGATAAAGCATACCGTCCGCGCGCTGCTCATACAGCACATTGCCGATCTCGCGCAGGTTCTCGATTGCCATGACCGCCTCAGTTGTGGATGCCGCCACCCTAGCACATCACGCAATGCCTTTCAAATTGCGTCTGATCGGCTCACCCCAATCGGCCTCAAGCGGGCGATAGCCGACGAACAGATAGCGCAGGCTGTCGCAAGTGTGGCTGGTCCAATCATGCTTCGGCTTTGAGCGCCACGTCTTGGACCGCTCGTCCCAATCGCGCTGATACTGCCGCAGGGCTTCGATGAGCCGCGTATGCTCTTCGTGAATATATGTCCGGGCCAGCCCGTTGCGAACAGCTTGGATGCCGTCCTCAATCGGGATGTTCGGCGCGATGGTGATGTTGCGGATGCCGAGGCCCTCAAGGGTTTCGATACGCGAGACGCCGCTGCCCAGTTCGCGCACGCGGGCGTCGTGCGGCAGGATGTGGTTGGTGTAAGTGTAGGGCTTGTCCGACAAGAGGCGGGCATAGTGAGCTAAGCCAGCGCCGCTGTCTTCAATGTGGTCAATGATGCGAACCTCGTTGCCGACGAATTGGGCGAACACGATGGACGTGGTGTCGTCCATGCCCAAGTCCCAAGCCGTGACAACGCCGACCTGCGGCTCATGCAGGACGTTGCGAATGCGGCCCGATGCCGTCATTTCTTTCATCTCTTTGCCGTAGTAAGCGCCGGTGATGGCAGCCTCAAAGCTGCACTCGAATTCTTGGTCGTAGCGATCTGGGCCGATGGTCTTGAGCGCGTCG
>DBCE01000133.1:2974-5901 GCA_002292895.1 Phycisphaerales bacterium UBA966 | reverse complement strand
CGGCCGTCCTCGTAAGGCGAATGCAGGCCAGTAAACGGGCGCAATGTCACAACGCAAGCCAGCACGAAGTCACAACGCAAAGAAGCAAGCGGATTGCATCGTGCCACGCATGTCCGCTCTACACTTGAGGCATGCTTTGGCAGCCAGCATTGCCCGATAGTTACCTGCACATGTCCGACGCCGATCTGGCGGCGGGGATTCGTGCGCGTAAACGGGAGCTGGGGAATCGGCTGTTGATTCTTGGCCATCACTATCAACAGGATGATGTTGTTCAACACGCAGACCTCACCGGTGACAGCCTCAAGCTGAGTCAGATGGCTGCTGAAGAAGCCGAGCGCCGTGGGAGTGAGTGGATTGTTTTTTGCGGCGTGCACTTCATGGCCGAAACCGCTGATGTGTTGACGAGTGAGCATGTCAAGGTGGTGCTTCCAGATCTTTCAGCGGGATGCTCCATGGCGGACATGGCGCACTATGACGAGGCGGTGGATGCGTGGGATGCCATTGAGCGTGCAACCAAGGGTAGTCAGGCTCGTGTTGTGCCGATCACCTACGTCAATTCCAGCGCTGCGATCAAGGCCTTTGTTGGTTCGAAGGGCGGCGCGTGCTGCACAAGTTCCAATGCTTCGCAGGTGTTTGACTGGGCACTTGCGGGTGGTGATACGCCGCTAGCGAAGGGCGAAGAGGTGAAGATTCTGTTCTTGCCGGATCAGCACCTTGGTCGCAATACTGCGAAGCGCAAAGGATTTGTGACGGAGTTTGATGCACGCCCGGGTGCGCCCGCGCAGACTGCGCTGTGGAACCCGAAGAAGGACCAAGGCGGGCTCACTGATGCGGAGATTCGTGCCGCGCGGGTGTTGTTGTGGGCGGGGCACTGCAGCGTTCACAAGATGTTTCGGCCTGAGCATGTTGATCAGGTGCGGGCAGAGTTTGCTGACCGCGGCGGTATCACGGTCATGGTGCATCCGGAGTGTTCGCAAGATGTTGTTGATGCAGCGGACGTGAGCGGATCCACGGAACACATTATTCAAACCATCGAACGCGCTCAGCCTGGTAGCCGCTGGGCTGTTGGCACCGAAATCCATTTAGTGAATCGGATCGCGCAGGCTGCCGCGAAGCGTGACGTCTTTGTGCGCATTCTTTCTGACTGCCAGTGCTTGTGCACAACCATGTACCGCATTGACCAGCAGCACCTACTCTGGGTGCTTGATGGCATTGCTGAGGGGCGTTCGCCGAATGTGGTTCGGGTGCATCCGGAGGCGCGCGCGCTGGCCCGTGTGGCGTTGCAGCGGATGTTGCGGCATTCGGGTGCGGCACAGACCGGAGCGGTACCGACGCGTACCGATGGGTCGGCTGCCCTCGTAGACTGACGGCGTGAACGAGCAAGCGAATTCTTCAGTCAGTCCTGCGCCCGCCCCAAAGTCACGCATGAAACGCACCATGCTGATCGCCGCTGTGGGCGTAGTTGTGGTGGTCATGGCGTTGCTGGCTTCTGCACCGACGCTGGTCAGTTGGGGATTGTTCCGAGGCACCATCCTTGCCGCAGTTTCCGGTGCTGTGAACGGCACGGTGACGATCGATGAACTGAGCGTTGGTTGGTTCAGCGGTGTGCGGGTGCGCGGCTTCACGATTGATGATCCGGCTTCAGGGAATCGCGTGAGTGCGGACGTGTCGGCGGAGCAAGGGGTTTGGAAATTGCTGACCGCTGGCGTTCGTGGCCTTGATGTTCATGTTTCGGGGTCGGTCAAGACGAGGCGCACGGCTGATGGGACATTGGGCATCGCCAAGCTATTGCGATCGGATACTTCTGCCAAGCCTGCTGCGAGTGCGGCGAAGTCTGAAGCCGCAACCTCAGCAAGCATTCTGCCTGCCGGGCTTGATGTTGTGGTGACCATCGATGGCATCGCGGTTGAGATCCTGGAGGAAAGTGGCGCAACGTATGCGGCGGTTCGTGACTTCAAGGGATCTGCACGCGTAGTGACGGGTGGCGAAACGCAAGTGAAGTTCACCGCGCGCACGGAAGTGCAGGGAACCGCCGGCGCAGTTGATGTGGAGATTTCAGCGCCCGGGCTGTTTGATGCTGCGGGCGCGTTGCACTTGAAGGGAACATCGGTTGCAGCAACAGTGAAGGCGTCTGACGCGGCATTGAACGCTGCTGGATTGTCGATCCGTATCAATGAACTGAATGTGGCTGTGAAGAGCGCGGATATGACCGGCGCAATCAATGCGGACGTGACCATGCGCGCCGCGCTTGATGGTCAGCCGGAGAGCGCGTTGAGTTCCACGCTGCGCTTTGATCGGCTGCTTTCTGCGAGTGCTGAGCCGATATTTGATCTTGCAGCCATTCATGGAACGGTTCGTGCTGAAGCGATTCCCACTGCGCCGTTTGAGCGGTTTGTTGCAGGTAGCGGAGCAGTGCTAGCGCGTGATGTTGGTAAGCGGGTTGACTTCAATGCAACGTTTGCGGATGCCACCGGTGGTGCAATTTCAATCGAGCTTCGCAGTGACATCGTGACGGCGCGCGCGGAGGGATCGGTTGATCCAACAACGCGAGCAGCTACGTTGCGAACCGTGGAGGCGGATGCGACATTGGCTCCTGCGTTGCTTGCGGCGCTTGGTGACATTGTTGTCAGTGCACCGGCGCGGATGTCTTTGCGCGCCAAGGATGTTGCGGTTCCAGCGGCAGCGGCGGATGGATCATTTCCGGAAGAGCAGATTCGATTTGATGCCATCGTCACACTGGCACTGGCGGGACTGCAGGTGCCGGGCCCCGATGGTCGGGTGGCCCTTGATATTTCCGAATTACGCGCGACCGCCAAAGCGGCGCCCTTGGCAAGCGGACTGACGGTCGATCTATCAGCGGTTTCGACAGGTGCTGCAGCCCAGGTTCCACTTCGAGCCACGGCCGCCATTCAGCGCGGAGGTGCGTT
>DBCE01000133.1:2169-2903 GCA_002292895.1 Phycisphaerales bacterium UBA966 | reverse complement strand
CCGTTCTTGCCGAAAGATTTGCCCATTGATTTGGCTCAGGACGTTGGACCAACCATCAGCTCACTTGATGCAACGATTGGCGCTGGAAATGAACCTGCGATCACCGTCGCGCTTGAGTCTGCCAAAGTTGCTGTTGCCATGCAGGGCGTGGTGCATGCTGATTCGTCCATTCATCTTTCCAAGGGCGCAACCGTCACCATGCGTGCCATTCGCCCGGCGTTGGTTGCGCTGTCGGGCGTGACAGTGGCTGCGCCGATTGATGCGGCCATCACTATCAATGCACTATCGCTGCCTGCCCCGAAGGCATTGACAATTTCCGGCATTGGCGTGGATGCAACCATTGCTGCAAGTAAGACGGGTGGCGGCGCCATCAGTGCGACCATTGGTAGTGGTGACGGCGCGCGGGTGCTCGCGGTTGAATCCCTGCGCGCCGCGGTGAAGACTGAGGCAATCGGAACTGCAGTGCAAGCGATGGTCGATACGAAGATTGACGGAATAGTGGTGAAGGTCAGTGCAGACGCGCGGGGCTTGAAGACGTTTGCAGCTAAGGAAATTGAAAGCGCAGCACTGCTCGTGGATGTGCAAGTGTCCGGCATTACGTCTGAGCGCCTTGCCAAGGAAGTTCCGTCGGCAGCGAAGGTGATCCGCGAACTGAGTGCGGGCAACATGGACGCATCGTTCCACTACGAAGGCTCCATGCTTGATGGCAAGGGTCGCGTTGCGGTCAAGGCTGT
>DBCE01000133.1:0-2084 GCA_002292895.1 Phycisphaerales bacterium UBA966 | reverse complement strand
GATGTGTCCCCGGCACTGTTGGCGGCCGCCGCAGAACTTCCTATGAAACTGGCCGCGGCAACGCATATTGATGCAAAGCTCGACAGTGTCACCATGCAGCGAACGGTCCCGTGGGAGTTTGCCGCGCCCGCTTCCGCTCATGCGGTGCTGCGGATTCCTGCCGTGGTAATGGCGGGAGTCCCTGGTGTGGCCGCAGATATTGGGTTGACCGACACGGTGCTTGATGCCAACGTGACGCTCGGCGCCAAGATGGCTGCGCGTGGAACACTCACTTCAAAGATTGCCGCACACAGTGGTAACAAGCGCGTGCCGCTCGCGCCGCTCAACGCACACTTTGCATGGACCGATGCTGGCGCAGCGCCTGCCTCGTGGACGGCCGATGCCGATTTGGATGGCATCAAAGTTGACGGCCTGGCCATGTTGATTGATATTGACGAAGCCATGCGCAAGGAAATTGGCGATGGTGCGCGTCTCTCGGTGAAGGGCGCAAGTATTGGCGCCGGTGGCGTCTCCTTTGAGGTGGAGTCGACACTGCAACGACTGAAGGCAAATCTCAACGGACAATTTGTGGACGGGGTTCTCTCGCTTGCAAACAGTGCCATTGATGTGACCATTCCGGCCTCAAGCGCCACGGAGATGCTCAATGCACTCTCGAGCAAGCCTGTTGAGAACGCGCCGGATGCACCCAACGCAAAGAAGGAGCCGCCGGCTTGGAAGCAAGTCAGTGCGGTTGCTGTGGTCGCCACGATTACTAACTTTCGTATGCGCGTTGGAGGCGACGCTGCGGCGCCTGTAACTGCGAGCGCGCCCGTTCCGGCACCAGGCTCTGGCGGTCCCGTTACTGCCGCAACCGCACCGCGCGTGGTTCTTCCTGCTGGATTCGCTGCGGTGGTCAAACTGGACATGAAGCCGGTGATGTTGGTGCCTACGAACGGCGAGCCACTCACCATTGAGTCCGTGGCTATTGCGATCAATGCGCCAGGCTTAGAGAAACCCGCGGTTGTAAAGGTCGTTGCTGCCATTGCGGGAGCTGGTGGACAGCGTGTGCCGATCGCACTTGATGCAACGCTCACCGACTGGGCTGGCGCGGACGGCGCAGTACTGCTTGACCGCATTCGAGTTGATGGAACGCTCAAGGCGGCGCGTGCGTCGACGCGCGTAGTTGGCGCAGTCCTTGGCATGGGCGCGGAACTTGAAGAGGCGGTCGGTCCGGAACTCAGTGTTGACGCATCAGTCGTTTCCTCCGGCCCTGGTAGCGCAACCGGAGCGGCAACAGTCAGCAGCAAGTTTGTCAACATGAAGGCGCCGCAGGTGTCGTTGAAAAATGGTGTTGTGAGTGTGGTGGCGGCACAGCCAGTGACGGTCGACTTCATTCCGTCTGAGCCGCTTCGCCACCGTTACTTGGCCGCGATCAACCCGGTATTCCGTGATGTCCGTCTTGCGGATGAGAAGAAGCCGATTGTGTTTACGGTCCAGACGCTTTCCTACCCAATCGACGGGGATCGCGCGCGTCTTTCGGGCGACATGCGTCTGGTGGTTGGTGACGTGCTGCTTGACCCGAACGCTGACAACGACGTCCTGAATCTGCTGAAGGTGTTCCAAACCAAGGACCAGAAGCCGATCGATGGCGTCATTGATCCGTTGAACGTGGTCATTCGCGAGGGTCAGCTCACCTACAAAGACTTTGAAGTGGGCATTGAGAAGCAGGGCAAGAGTTGGAAGACGCGTCTTATCTTTGATGGTGACATTGACCTGACCAAGACGCCGCCGTTTGCTCGTTCGATCGCCGCCAACTATCCGCTTGGCTCAGTGGCGCGCGAAGTAGTGAGCGTGCTTCCGAATGATGATGGCGGTGGATCGGTTGCCAACCTCATCAACACCGCATCGCTTGGAATTGGTGACGCGCTGCAACTGCGTATCAAGATGCGCGGCCCACTTGGCGAAGTCAACGGCAAACCCGTCAAGCTTGAGCGCAAGGTCAAGGTAATCTTTGATGCGAAGTCGATGGGTGGCGGCGTCGGCAATACCGTCGAGGGCATTGGTCAGAAGATTGGCGATCTCTTCGGTGGCAATAAGAACCCGAA
>DBCE01000207.1 GCA_002292895.1 Phycisphaerales bacterium UBA966 | reverse complement strand
CATCGATTGGTACACGCAGGCTGACCTCAACGGTCAGACCGCCGTCACTACGGTTGCGGTGAATGTGGCAACAGCCAACGGCGTGGTGTGCTGCACCGCCGCCGGCAACGCTGGTCATGACGCTAACCCCACCACCAGCACGCTCGGTGCCCCAGCCGATGCATACAACGTGCTCACCTGCGGCGCCGTGAATGTCAATGGAGGAATCGCCGGCTTCTCATCAAGTGGACCCACGGCCGACGGTCGGCTGAAGCCGGAGATCCTGGCATGTGGCGTCAACACCGCTACTGTCAATTCCACGAACGTCACTGGCCTTGCTGGTGTGAGCGGAACAAGCCTGAGCACTCCGCTTCTCGCTGCTGCAGCCGCGTGCATCTTGCAAGCACGCCCCGACTACGGCGTTGCGGCGATTCGCGAAGCGTTGTTTGCAACTGCCTCGCGCTCCGACATTGACGGGCTACATCCTGACCCAAACTTTGTGGAGGGTCACGGAATTCTGCGCGCCTATAACGCCGCCACTCGTGGGCGAAAGACCGCGGATATCAACCTTGACGGCGTCGTCAATGGCATCGATTTGGGTCTACTTCTTGGAAATTGGAGTGCGTCGGGAGAGCCCGGCTTGGTATTCTGCGATGTCAACGAGGACGGCGCCGTGAACGGTTCCGATCTTGGTGAGTTGCTTGGCCAGTGGTGACCAAGAAGAAGTAGTATGAATCAAATTTAAAGTCCGAGGGCCTCTCATGAAATCTGCTCACCGAGTCGCATTCGCGTTGTTTGTATCGGCTGCCGTGTCAACGTGCGCCCTGGCTGGCGAGTATCGGTTTGCGCTCACACCAACGAGTTACGTGAACTTTGATGCTGGCGTGTCCGCTCCACTGACGGGCTCGTTCATCGGCAATTGGGACGCTGTAAACAACCCAACCGGCACGCGCACGCTTCCGGGACTTTTTGGCGGAACAAATACCACCAATATTGCAATTCCCTATACAGCCGACTTTGTTGCGGGCGTCATGCTCGCGGAGACCCCCACGGGTGGATTCTCACTCCGTTTGCCAACCAATGGGAGCGCCAGCACCGTCACGGGTCTGACGTTTGACTTGCTTGGCGGCAACGCCGCGCCGCTCGAAGTGACGCTTGACTTGTTGTTCAACACCTTTCGGACGAAGTCACCGAACGCCCTTTACCTCGGAGCTGAAGTCTTTCCACCCATCCCACTCGCAACCGGTGAGATTTCTGCGCTACGTGTCATGCAATCGGGCGATGCCGAGATGAGCACCATTGCTATCCCTGACGGATTCACCTTCACTGGCACCGTACCGGTTGAGTTCATCATCCAGGTTTCATTTCTTGGAAGCAGCGTGATTGACCAAGTGATTCCTGGGACACTGCCGATTGCAGGATTGATTGACACTCGGGGGACTATCCCAACGGTATCTATCAGTTTCAAAGAAGGCATCACTATTCCACTGCCAAAGATTCCAGCATTCGATGATCTCGCGGTACCACTGCCGACCATCTTGCCACCCGGAAGCACCGCTAATCTCGTGTTCGACGGCGTAATCACGGGCGGTGATTTCAGTATTGGAATGAACGCGATGCTTCAAGCAACCGGTGCCGCCGTTCAAATGGACTTCAATGACGACGGCCTTGTTAATGGGATAGACCTTGCAATACTGCTGAACGCCTGGGGATCACAGAATTCGCCGTATGACCTTGACGGCACTGGTACTGTCGATGGCTCCGACCTCAGTCTGTTGATTTCCTGCTGGAGCCCATCCGCACGGTAAACCGGGACGCCCGGCTACCCTACCCGCATGTCAATTGCGATCGCCGCATCGTGCGCTCTGTCCGCCATCACCATCTTCGCCATCGCTGCTGATTCAACGATCGCGCCGCCAGCTGTTGCCATTGCGACGCCGGCTGCACCCAGCGAAGACGTGGTGATTCGCACTGCCTTGGCGCTGGTATCGCCATCGCCGCGCAGCGCGTCCCGTTCATTGATCCGCCGCGATCCGATTGAGGCGCAGTTGGTGGCTGGCACGTTTGTCACACCGAAGGTGGGCGACATCCCGGTACCAACCACGCCTATAGCCCCACCTGCAACGGGTGGAACGACACCACCGAACGCCGCGAACAGAACGCCCGCTCCACCGCCGAGTTTCAATGCCTGGACTGCCATCACCGCCAATGCGGATGGGGTGTTTCAGGGCGAAGAAGGCAGCGCGCTCGCGGGCGGTTGGATCTACGCCACCGTCAACAGTGCCACCGAGCGCGTGATGATGTTGGACGCTTCTGGCCACGGCACCGTGTTTGTGAACGGCGAACCGCGCGGCGGCGATCCGTATTCATGGGGATTCGTGCGCGTGCCCGTCAAACTCAAAGTTGGAACGAACGAGTTCCTGTTCTCCGTGAGTCGCGGTCGATTGGCCGCCAAACTCACTGCGCCATCCGCTGCGGCATTTATCTCCAATCTTGACGTACTCGCCCCGTCACTTGTTGCCGAGCGCGACACCGATGGGCCGATCGGCGTTGTGGTAGTCAATGCAACTACGCAGCCACTCGCCGGCGCGCGCATCCATATTGACAGCGACCTCGCCGACAGTGACGAATGGGTTGAACTCCATGTCATGCCTGCGCTCACTGTGAAAAAAGTGGCTTTGCCTGCGCGATTCACGGCGCAGTTTGCTGGCATAGCAGGCAGCAAGCATTCCGTACAAGTGACACTCGCAACGCGCGACGGCACCGTGCTGAGCACCCTGCCGGTTGAACTTTCCACCATCACTTCGAGCGATCGCCGCGTGGTGACGCGCATGAGCACGATCGATGGCAGTGCTCAGTACTACGCAGTCGTTCCGTCGACGGCCATGATGCCAACCACTGCGATCGGCGCTGCCAATGCCGGTGGTGATGCAAAGCCGGGCATTCTCTTCAGTGTGCACGGGGCGGGCGTTGAAGCAACCAGCCAGGCTGCTGCGTATGCGCCGAAGAAGGAAGCACACATTGTGTGCCCAACCAATCGCCGTCCGTTCGGTTTCGACTGGGAAGACTGGGGACGCATTGATTTCACGGAAGCAGTGGCACACGCACGCGCGACGCTGGTGAATGATCCGCGCCGCAGTTGGCTCACTGGTCATTCGATGGGGGGCCACGGAACATGGCAATTGGGTGCGCATTTCCC
>DBCE01000144.1:3270-3431 GCA_002292895.1 Phycisphaerales bacterium UBA966 | reverse complement strand
ATGCCGCACCGCCGGGTCGTCGCGCAGGCTCGGTGCGGCCGCCGCTTCCATGCGCCGCGGAGCCGCAACTTCAGCATCCACGCGAACGCGCGCCGCTCGCCCGCACGCGCGCGTTGCCAGCGTTGCCAGCATGTCGGAAACAGCCGTTCCCGATGTCCCGG
>DBCE01000144.1:0-3177 GCA_002292895.1 Phycisphaerales bacterium UBA966 | reverse complement strand
TGCGCGAGTTCAAGAATGCGCTTCCATAGCGCCCCAATGTCAACGACCTGCGCGGGTACCGGCTCAGGAGCCGGCCGCACCGGAGGCGTCACATGGGGCGCAACGGTTTTTTTACAGGTAACTCCGGCACAGGCGCCTGCGCGCGAGCACTGGTGCCAGCCCCCACTTCAGCTACTGGCGCAAACCGCGCTGCCAGCGCCATGCGCACCACCGCTGCATCAAACAACGTGCGTGGTGCACCGGACTGCTTGGCAGAACGCAGCACTGCATCGCACACCGCAATGAGATGCGCCAGCGTTGCTGGTTCAAATGCCTTGGCATCACGCGCCGCTTCGGCACGCGCTTCGTCAGCTACTTCCAAGAGTTCGCTGTCAGCGCCGCACACCGCGGCAAGCATGACGATGCGGAATCGTTCCGCCATGAGTTCAAGGGCTTGATCAATGCTGGTACCACCTTCAAGTAACGCGGCGGCACGCTCAAGCGAAACGCGCGCATCACCGGCGCCGATCGCTGCCACCAATCCAGCTACCACGGAGTCATCGGGCATGCCAAGCACATCCGCAAGAAGCGCCGTCGTAACGCGTCCATCGGTGCTTGCTGCAACCAGTCGATCCAAGAGACTCAATCCATCGCGCATCGAGCCGTTGGCCAGTCGAGCCACCTGCATGACCGCAGCATCATCCGCTGCAATGGATTCCTTGCGCAAGACATCCTGCAAATGGCCAGCGATCTTGGCAGCTGAAATATTACGGAAATCAAAGCGCTGGCAGCGGCTCTGAATAGTGGCGGGAACCTTGTGCGCCTCGGTGGTGCACAAGATGAACTTCACATGCGGCGGCGGCTCCTCCATGGTCTTCAGGAGCGCATTGAACGCCGGCGTTGTCAGCATGTGCACTTCGTCGATGATGTAAATCTTGTAAGCGCTGCGAGCCGGTGCAATGCCCGCGCCGGCGATCAAATCACGCGCATCGTCAATGCCGCGGTTGGAAGCGCCGTCAATTTCCACCACATCCATGTCATCGCCACGCATGATGGCTTCGCCAATTTCCGTCGCTTGCGTCTGGCCACGTGCATTCAACGCTCGCGCAAAGATCCGCGCCATACTGGTCTTACCAACGCCGCGCGTTCCACAGAAGAGATACGCATGCGCAGTACGCCCAGTAGCAATGGCATTCTGCAGGGTGCGACCAATGGTGTCCTGCCCCACTACTTCTGCAAACGTGCGCGAGCGGTACCGGCGCGCCAAGACCGTGTACGCCTTGGTGGCCTGTCCTTCGAAACCAGGGATGAGCTCCTGCATCGGGCTATTCGTTGATGGCGCCGATGATGCAGATGACGCGGATGGCGCCGCTGCCGGCAGGACATCCGGGATCAACCCCGGCATCAATGATTGCCCAGACGCCTCAAGAGTTGCGTCAGTGTCCTTCTTCTTCTTGGTGCTGCTCGCCACGGTGACCTCGTCCTGCGCGGGGGCGCAAAAAAGAAAATCGGCGGCTGGGAGGACGACCAGGCGGACCGGCGCTCGGCCGACGCCGCTTATGGCTGCTGCGGTCAAGCCCTGACCAGGTTCACGGGCCAACCGACGACGGGACCCGGCCGTCCTCCTCGCCGCCGAGGGAGCGGAATGGTAACCGATCCGGGATGAGCCAAGAACCGCGCGGACTACACTCGTTCCGGATGATCGAACCTCCCGCCGACAAGCCTGCCGATGACCGTGGACCGCAAGCGCCCCTGCCCACCGCTGCAAGCCGACGCAACCGATTAGCCGCCGCTGATTCACGCTCCCAGCGCATCCTGATGCTGGTGCTGCGATCGATCTTCGTGGTTGTCCTGATCTCGGTGGTGGTCCTGACCATCGCCAGCAACCGCACCAGCGCGCTCGACTTCGGATTCAGCACCGTCATCGGCCTGATGGTCGCCGCGGTGGCGCTTGGACTGATCATCATTACCGTCGATGCACTCACGCCCAACAAGCGTTTGGCCTGGGTCGTTGGGATCTTCGTCGGCATCATGCTCGGGCTGGTCGGCGCGGTCGCCGTCGGCAGCGTGATCGACCTAGTGGCTGGCGCGTGGGATCTCAAAGAATCAAGTTCCGTCTACTTGGGCCTCGCCAAGGTCACCATCGGCATCGTCTTGGTGTACCTGTCCGTGTCGGTGGTGCTCACCACGCGCGACGACTTTCGCTTGGTGATTCCCTACGTCGAATTCGCCCGGCAAGTACGCGGCGCACGCCCGCTGCTCCTCGACACTTCCGTACTCATCGACGGTCGCTTCGAAGACCTTGGACGCACGGGCATCATTGATGCACCGGTGCTGGTCGCACAATTTGTGATTGACGAACTACAGAAGCTTGCCGATTCGGAAGACGCAACCAAGCGCCAGCGCGGACGCCGCGGGCTTGATGTCTTGCAGCGTTTACAGGCGAATCCGTGGGTCGATCTTGAGATTGAAGACCTCCGCGCTGAGGGTCGCTCCGTGGACCGCGCGCTTGTAGAAGTTGCAAAGGCGGAACGATTCCGCATCGTCACCACCGACAGCGGACTGGAACGCGTGGCACAAATCAACGGCGTTGCGTGCCTGAATCTCAACACGGTGTCCACCGCCATGCGGACCGGGCAGGTCACCGGCGAGCAGTTGCGCATTGCGATCGTCAAGCGTGGCGAGAATCCGCATCAAGGCGTCGGCTTCTTGGAAGACGGCACCATGGTGGTCATCGATCATGGCGCGGGCAAGATCGGCCTGACCGTGGAGACGGTGGTGACGAACACCGTGCAAACTTCGGCTGGTCGACTGATCTTTGCGCGACTGGCGGAGCCGAGTTCTGACGATGTGACGCAGGCTGCGCCCAGCGAGGCGGCAGCTGAGTCGAGCGAACCTCCTGCCGCGGACGCGCGCATCTCCACCATGGCTCGCGCGGCGACCACGCAACCGCGCACGCCGCCGCGCCCGGGGCGCAATCCGCGTCGGTGACACGATGAATTTTGGGCGGGGCTTGGGGGGGGCGTGTTGCATCACGCTTTCGTGCTGGTGCGCTGTGTCATCACGCTTTCTTACTGGTCCGCATCCGCCTTACGAGGACGGCCGCTGAGCGCGGCCCTGTCCTCTGCGGCGAGTGCGGCCATGGTGCGGTGGCGGAGATCAACAGACTGCGGTTGTTGGAGCGCGCCAACGCACACA
>DBCE01000087.1 GCA_002292895.1 Phycisphaerales bacterium UBA966 | reverse complement strand
GCGGGCGTGTTGCACTGGCCGAAGCGGTTGTCTCCCCAGCATCGCACATCGCCCACCGTCTCCTCAAATTGCACGTCTAGCACCGCCGTCCCAGCCGCGGTGTTGTATCCGCCGACACGGATGTACACGGGTCCGGCAGTGACAACTTGGTCCATGATCTTTGATTGGTAGGTCGGCCCGCTTGGCTGGCAATCATCATCATCACACGCAATGCGAAAGAGCGATCCGCACGACCCCTGGTACATGACCACCGAGGTGTCGTAGTTCGATCCGCAAAGGAGCGCTGTGAGCCGTCCGCCGCGTGGAGCATCAAACCGGAACCAAGCGTCCTTGGTAGTGGCACCCCAGGTCAGAAAGGGGCACGGTCCAGGGGTGCTGCTCGGCGGACTAGCCGACACCGTCATGGTGGCCGTATCCACCGACACTGGCGTATTGGCGGTGACCACGATGGCATTACTGCACTCGTCGCCCGCTACTTGCGCCGCGGCAGGCAATGCAGCCGTCAGCCCCGCGCAGTTGGCGATGATGGCCAGGAGTGTCGGACGGAAGCGCGAAATCGGTGTGTATGTCTGCATGGAGTGGTTCTCTCACACCCACACAGAAATTCTGGCCGGAGCCCTTGGGCAAATCTTTAGAATTTTCCATTCGTACTGGTAGCGCCCTTTGGGCCGGCATCCCACAGCCGAACCGTGCGGTCGATGGACCCGGAAGCCAAGGTCCGACCATCTGCAGAAAACGCCAAAGAAAGCACACTGTCGCCGTGCCCAGAGAGGTTCAGGAGTGGCTTTCCGTCAGCTGCATCCCACACCCGGATCAATTGGTCGCCAGCACTGGCAATCCGCGTCCCGTCCGGGGTGCGCGCGACCACCATGGGTGCCTTGGTGTTCGAGCGCACGCGCCAACGTTCGCGCGATTCCGGCGCTGCGTCTGGATCGATCAGCGCCACCGAGCCATCAGTGAATCCAACGGTCAAGCAACGGTCCGCGGCGGAAAGCGCGATGTCGTTCACGGTGCCTTCGAGTGGTATCTCTCGGCACTCACCCAGCATGCCCCCGCGCACAGTGATGACCACGAGGCCACGATCGTTTGAGGTCATGATTTCGCCGCCATCCGCGCGCATGCGGAGCGGCCCGCGTCCGCGCGTGGAGCCCGGGAGCCTCAGACTTTGCAGAGCGATTCCCTGGCGTGACATCAGTTCAACCGTTGGTGAATCAAGCATGCGCCATGCGATCGCATCGCCACCAGGAAGGGCAGCAACGGAGCACGGGGCACCGGAATTCACGCGCACGGAATACGAGCCCTCACGCGAAACGAAAGAAATGGCGCCGCCTTGTGGGCACCAATATGCAGCCACCGCACCGGTGCGACCGTCGCTACTGAGGTCACGCAACATGGCAAGGGGCTGCGTTGGTTCAACCTGAATTTCCGACACCGTTGCACCAGTTTCCACGTTGGAGATGATGACACGGCCGTCCGCATCGGGCTTCTCTCCGCCGCAGCTTGCAAGCGTTCCATCGGCAAGAAATGCCAAGCTGTACACCCACGCGCGATGTGCGCTTAGCATCGGCTCAACTACTCCGGAGGCAACATCCCACACGCGCATCTGGTTGTCGTGACCAACGGCGGTCAGTGTGCGAGTGCGCGGCTCGTACGCAACCGAGCGCACCATTCGTTCGCTGCCCACCGCGGAGCCAATGCGTGCACCGCTCGCGGTGTCCCAGATATGAATGCAGCCATCCGTGCCGCCAGTGGTGAAGCGGCCATCACCAGGACCAGCGGTGAGAGTCTTGACGCTGCCAACATGGGCTGCAGTGGCGCCGAGCGCTTCGCCGGTGATTCCATCAAATCGATGGACCGCGCCGCCGATCGTGCCCACCAGCGCAACCGGGTTTCCCTCTGCCGAACGACAAACCCCAATGCAATCGATGCGATCGCCGCGGATCTTGATGGCAATCGGATCGCCTGCGGCGATTGGTCGAAGCGTGCATTGGTCATCGGAACTAGTGGCGGTGAGAACCGTGTCAATACCGGGCAGGAATGCAATGAGACCTTCGGCAGGAAATGGTCGCGATTGCACCGCAGCAACGCTCAGGCAGTGTCGTCCGTCGTGCGTATCAATCACTGTGGCCGCGCCGTTTACGCCAGCGCACGCAATGAATCGACCATCAAGCGACCAATCCACGCTGGTGCGCGACCCGATGCCGGTGGGGTAGGTGCGTGCAATACTTCCATCCGCGCTGCGATGCACAGTGAGCGCGTCGCTGGTGGCGTCTGCAAACACAAACTCATTGCCTTCAGGGGAAAAAGCCAGTGATCGAACGGCACTCTTGGCAGTGAGCACTTCCCGCGGGGCGGCAAACGGCGAAGTGAGTATCCAGACATGACCCTCAGCCACTCCGTTATCCGCGATCGCCATCATGCCGCCGGCCGTCCGCACCACTCGTGGCAACACGCCAATCGGCAGCGTGCGAACTTCGCTTGAAGCGCGTCGTGAAAGGTAGTCCCATTCCCAACCGCGGCGTGCACTTTCCGCACTATCAAGGGCCGCGCGGGCATCGGAGACATTTCCGGCACGCAGCGCTGCCTCAGCAAATCCAATGCTTCGGCGGTAGTCACCACGCGACCGTTCATCAAGTGATGCGGCCAATGAATTGCCGCGCTGCTCCGCAACTTGCCAAAGGTGTGCGGTCCAGGTGAGCATCCCGGTGAGCACTACGAATGCCAGTGCCACCACCGTCAGGAGTGTGCGGTAGCGGCGCGCAAAGCGGAGCGCCTGCTCGGGGCGTGTGGCTGGGCGCGCGCGCGTTGGCTGGCCGTCAAGGAGCCGCTGGAGGTCATCGATGAGTTCGTGCGCGGTTTGATAGCGACGCGTTGGCTCCTTTTCAAGGAGTTTGCTGACCACCGTCTCAATGTCGCCAGACAGCGAACGGTCGATTCGCCCGAGCGATGTTGGTACTTCATCACGCACCACTGCCGCGGCTTCCAAAATGTTGCGGCGATCGACC
>DBCE01000167.1:18304-23454 GCA_002292895.1 Phycisphaerales bacterium UBA966 | reverse complement strand
GCGCGGCCCTGTCCTCTTCGGCGCTTGCGGCCAGGTGGGGGTGTTCCGCAGAACGTGGTGTTCACGCTGTTGGTAGCGCAGTGGAGCCCCGAAACTGGGGACAGGGGTGAACGGCACCTATTGAGGGGATTGGATTCCGTATCCTTTGGGGATGCTCGCCGATCTTGAACAAGCACAGCTTGAAGCTCAGTCCGCCTTGGCGGCATCAGTGACCCCGGATGCCTTGGATGCGTGGAAGAGCGCTTGGATTGGTGGCAACGGTCGCTTGAAGTCCATGATGATGGCGCTCAAGGATGTACCGAAGGAGTTGAAGCCTGCTGCTGGGAAGCGGCTCAATGAGTTGAAGGCTGCGCTTGAGACCGCTTATGAGGAACGACGTACGGCGGTCGATGCATCGGCGGGGCCGCGCGGTCCGATCGTTGATGTTACGGAGCCAGGTGTTCCGCTTGCGGAGGGGTGTCGCCATGTGCTGAGCCGCACCATTGATGAAATCACCGAGGTCTTTGGTCGCATGGGCTTCACGCTCGCGGAAGGACCGGAGGTTGAGGATGAGTGGCACAACTTCACCGCACTCAATATTCCTGAGAGTCATCCCGCGCGTGATGCAATCGACAACTTTTATATGGGTGAGCAAGGTGGCGTGAAGCGCTTGTTGCGCACGCAGACCAGCACCGTGCAGATTCGTGCAATGGAGACGCAGTCGCTTCCCATCAAAGTTGTTGCCACTGGCCGCGTCTATCGGCCTGATACTCATGATGCCACGCATTACTCCATGTTCCATCAGATCGAAGGGCTTTACCTTGATCGTGGTGTAACCATGTCAGACCTGAAGACCACGTTGGTGCAGTTTGCCCATGCGTACTTTGGTGCAGAAGCAGAAGTGCGGATGCGGCCGAGTTTCTTCCCGTTTACCGAGCCAAGTGCCGAGGTAGACATGAAGATGCGCATCAAGGGCGAATGGAAGTGGGTTGAACTGGGCGGCTGCGGAATGGTGGATCCGAACGTGCTGCGCGCGGTCAATATTGATCCGGAAATATGGACCGGCTTTGCGTTCGGCCTTGGTATCGAACGCATCGCGATGCGTCGCTACGGAATCAGTGATATTCGCTGGCTCTATGAGAATGATGCGCGATTCTTGCGGCAGTTCTAGCACGGAGTGCAGCAACGAGTGGGGCGTGGTGGCACTGTGTGCGGACGCTTTGGCAGCGTGTGGTTGCTGCGGTACCGCGTTTGGGTTTCTGCACCGGGTTTGGGTTTCTGCACCGCGTGTATGCCAGCAATGACTATCAATGACAAAGAGGGCCGCCCGGATGGGCGACCCTCTTGTTCATTGACGTATTGATGATGAAGGTCAGGACTTAGTCCTTGACGCCCATCTCTTCATGCGCGTGCTCACGCAATGCCTCAATTTTCACGATCAGCGCGTTAGCTTCATCAGTCTTGCCGGCAACAATCGCATCTTCCAGATCCAGGAGAAGGCGCAGGTTCTTGCGGAGATCGCTGCGGAATTCGTCCTCGATCTTGGCCTTGGCGGCGTCGTCAGCGGCGCTCTTGAGGTACTCGGCTGGAACGGTTGCGGCCTTGGATGCGGCGCAGTTGCGTTGCATCTCGGAAACCATCTTCAGGCACTCGTTCTTCTTTGAAGCATCGCTGATGGAACCCTTCAGTGTCTTGAGAGCACGATTCATCCCCTTCATGGAACCCTCGAGGCTGACTTGCTGTCCGCCGCCGCGTCCGCCACGCTCGCCGCCTTCACGGGGGGCCTGGCCACCCTTGCCTGAACCGTTGCCGGCTGGTGCTGCCGGAGGCGCGTCCTGAGCGATGGCGATCGGTGCGAGAGCGGCGGTGAGCGCAAGGCTCAGGCCAATGAGTGCGGTAGTGCGAAAGGTCTTCATAGTGATGGATTTCAAACTGAGTAAATGGAAGTCGCGGTGAGCGATGTTGCCCACAGCGACTGAGCACGGGTAGTAGAACGATCGAAACCGTTGTTGATTGCCCACTCCGCTTACGTGGTGTAGTCGGCATTGAGCTCGACGTACGCCTTGGTGAGCCCGCAGGAGATGAATTCCTCAGCGCCCTCTCCAGAACCAAGGTCTAAGTGGACTTCAACCATGGACTTGCGGAATGCTGCCTCTCGTTCCGCCAGTGGAGTGGCTGATGGGGATCCACTGCCGAATAGCGCAATCCCTCCCACATTCAGGGTCAAGGCGTTGACGTCGAGCGTCACTCCTGCACGCCCGGCTGCGGCCAGGATTCGGCCCCAGTTGGGGTCACCGCCGGTGACGGCACATCGAACCAGAAGGCTGGATGCAATGGACTTGGCGACGCTGAGGGCATCTGCATCGGATGGGGCACCGGTCACGCGAACGTGGATGCCGCGTTCGTAGCCTTCGCCGTCGCGCACGATGAGGAGTGCGAGGTCGCGCGCGACTTCTTTGAATGCCTCCCTGATGGCATCGGGCGGGAACGCGCCGGCCGCGCCGGACGCAAGCGCAAAGACGGAGTCGTTCGTACTGGTGTCACCGTCAATTGAAATGCGGTGAAAGCTGCGCTCGACGGCAGCGCGGAGATGGCCGTCAATCTCTGATGGCGTCAATGACGCATCAGTGGTGATGACACTGATCATGGTGGCCATGTTGGGGTGGATCATGCCTGCGCCTTTGGCGCATCCCACCACAGTGCAAATTCGTCCTTGGTGAGTCACAGTGCGTGACGACCACTTTGGATACGTGTCCGTGGTCATGATGGCGCGCGCAAATTCCTCGATGCTGCCATGCACAGCGCGCGCCGCCATCGGCGCAATCTGTGGAATCATCCGGTCAAGCGGCAGTTGTACGCCGATCACGCCAGTGGAGTTGTGTTGCACGGCGATGGATGCGATGTCGCAGGCGCGAGCCACGGCATCGGCAATTTCAACAGCGCTCGCCATGCCACGATCACCGGTTGCTGCGTTGGCGCAGCCTGAATTGACGAGAATGGCGCTGCAGTGGCCGCGGCTTTCGCGCAGGTGGCGCCGGTCCAATTGCACCGGAGCCGCGCAGACTTGATTGGTGGTGTACATGGCTGCGAGCGTTGCACCCGCCGGGCAGCGGATCATGCCCATATCCATGCGACCGGGCTTCTTGATCGCAGCGCTGGCTGCGCTGGCAGTAAAGCCGAGCGGGAGCAGAGGTGCTGCGCCCGCTGGACCCTGCGATGCATCACTCACCATCGTTGGCGCGCCGCTAGCCATCACCGCGATCCAATTCCATTGGGGGCAATATCGTGGATCAACGCAATCTCATCGCATTGTTCGCGCTTCGGGCATGCGGAGCAATCTTTGAGAACCTTCTCGGGCAGGCTGTTCACGCTCACTTGTCGGAAGCCAGCCTTCTCAAAGAAGACTGGTGCGCGCGTGAGGACGAACACCTTTGGAATATGCAGTTGTCCAGCCAGTTGCAGGAAGTAGCGGACCAGTCCTTGGCCGACACCGCGACCCTGCGAATCCGGGTGAACACCGAGCGAGCGAATCTCTGCCAGTTGCGGCGTGTAAATCCACAGCGCTGCGCAACCGACCACCTTGCCATCAAGAACAGCAACGCCGAAATCAAGAATCGCCTTCATGATGTCTTCGCGGCTACGCGGGAGATTTTCGCCGTTCTCAGCCCAGTGATCAACCAGCCATGAAATGGCGTCAAGATCATCGGCGCGCGCTTGGCGGAACTCAACTTCGCCTGCGATTTGGTCAGGAATAGCGCGTTCGCGCAACATGCGACGCACGCGCATGATGGCGCCTTCAACCGCGCTCAGCGAAGTGCCGCCTTCAACGGAGCGCTTCTCCAGCGTTGATCCAACGGTCAGCTGCGTGAAGACGTCCTGATTTGCCTGAGGGGCTTGTTCGCGGATGGTCTCCAGTGACAGTTCTTCCAACGAACGATCTTGAGCGATGGCAGTACGCACCAGTCGACCCACTTGATGGTGCGCATCTCGGAATGGAACACCAAGGCGTACCAAGTAGTCCGCCAAATCCGTGGCGTTGGTGTATCCATCAGCGGCCGCCAAGAGGGCGCGGTCGCGATCAATCACCAGGCCAGCGAGCATGGGTGGCAGGATGCGCAGGCAGAGGCTGAGGTGCCGCATGCTGTCAAAGAGTGGCTCCTTGTCTTCCTGCAGATCCTTGTTGTACGCCAGCGGAAGACCCTTGAGCGTCACGAGCAGCGTGACAAGATTGCCAACTGCGCGGCCGCTCTTTCCACGAATCAGTTCGCACGCATCGGGGTTCTTCTTCTGCGGCATCAGGCTGGAACCGCTGGTGAACGCATCCGGCAGTTCCACCAGTTTCGCTTCGCTGGTGGAGTAGAAGATCAAATCTTCAGCCATACGCGAAAGGTGCAGCGCGCACAGGGTGCAGGCAGAGAGCGATTCCACCACGAAATCACGGTCGCTCACTGCATCCAATGAATTGGCAGTTGCGCTGCGGAAGCCCAAATCTTTGGCCAACACGGCGCGGTCAATGGGATAGGCAGTGCCAGCCAAGGCACCGGAGCCAAGTGGCGAAACACGCACGCGTTTGAGCGCATCGCCGAGGCGTTCGGAATCCCGGCGCAGCATTTCCACATATGCCAAGCACCAATGCGCAAAGAGAATTGGCTGCGCGTGTTGCAGGTGCGTGTAGCCAGGGAATGCGGTGTCCTTCTCGCGTTCGGCCAGATCGACCAGTGCAGTGATGACAGCCTTGACCTCGGCTTGGCGCAACTTGAGTTGCCGCGCAGTCCACAGGCGCAGATCAGTGGCAACTTGATCGTTGCGACTTCGTCCGGTGTGCAACTTCTTACCAAGATCACCAACGCGCATGACCAGTTGTCGTTCCACCCACGAATGAATGTCCTCATCCTCGGCTTGGGTCAGGATGGTGGGATCCTCATGCCATGCGACCAGAATTTCGCCGAGCGCCTGCTCGATGGATCGCTGCTCGGCAACCGTGAGCACGCCGGCGCGAATGAGCGCCTTGCTCCACGCGATGCTTCCCTCGATGTCCTCACGAATGAGCAACTGATCGAAGGGAAGGCTGTCGTTGAACTGGCGGAACAGGGCGTCCGCCTGGCCTTCAAGGCGTCCTGCCCAGATGGCGGTGGTCATGAGCAGTTTCCCTTTCCGCCGCAGCAGCCGCC
>DBCE01000167.1:16929-18219 GCA_002292895.1 Phycisphaerales bacterium UBA966 | reverse complement strand
GCAGCACGAGGTGGCTGCGCCGCCGAGTCCGTGTGCCGTTGCCAATTGCGCGGCTTCGACGTTTGCGGCCTTGGCATCAGCGCTCAAGCCCAAGAGGGCGCGAATGCGCATGGGCAGGCTGAACAGGCGGATGAAGCCTTCGCTGTGCTTGTGGTCATAGACCTCGTCTTCGCCGAAGGTGGCGAAGCCGTGATGGAACAGGCTGTTGGGCGATCGACGCTTGGCAGCTTCGGCGTGGCCCTTGTAGCAACGCACCACCACTTCGCCGTCCATGACTTGGGCGATCGACTCAAAGCCAGCCCACATCGCCTCGCGGAGGGGGCTGAACCAAGTGCCGTTGTAGATCACCTTGGCAAACTCAAGCGCCATGCGCTCGCGGTAATGGAGCGTCTCGCGGTCGAGCACCAGTTGCTCAAGTCCACGCAGAGCTTCCATGAGAATGGTGCCGCCCGGGGTCTCGTAGACGCCGCGGCTCTTCATGCCAACCAAGCGATTCTCGCAGATATCAATGCGACCGACGCCGTTGCGCGCGCCGATGGCGTTGAGTTCAGTCAGAAGCGCCACTGCATCCAGTTCCTTGCCATTGACGCTGACGGGATAGCCCTTCTTGAAGACGATAGCAACGTCTTCGTGACGGTCCGGCGCATCCTTTGGACTGGTGGTGATCATCCAGACGTCTTCTGGTGGGGCATTCCATGGGTCTTCCAGTTCGCCGCCCTCATGGCTGATGTGCCAGATGTTTGCGTCGCGGCTGTAAATCTTCTCAGCGCTGGCGGTGGTGGTGATGTTGCGCGCCTTGAGGTAGGTCAGCATGGCCTCACGGCTCTTCAAATCCCAGATGCGCCACGGGCTGATGACTCGCAATTGCGGTGCCAGCGCCGCGTACGTGCTTTCGAAACGAACTTGATCGTTTCCCTTGCCGGTGCAGCCGTGGCAAAGTGCATCGGAACCGGTGGCAAGCGCCACTTCAACCTGCGCGCGGGCAATGATCGGGCGGGCGATCGATGTGCCCATCAGGTAGCGATTCTCGTACACCGATCCAGCGATTGCCATTGGGAATGCAAACTCACGGAGGAATGTCTCCTTGAGGTCAACGATGATGCACTCGGAAGCGCCGGTCTTGGTTGCCTTCTCGCCGATGCCGTCGAGTTCGCGTTGACCTTGGCCGACATCCGCCACGCATGCAACCACCGTGCAGCCGTAGGTTTCACGAAGCCACGGAATGATGCACGAGGTGTCGAGTCCACCGGAGTAGGCGACGCAGACTTTCTTGGGGGTGTTGGCGGTGGT
>DBCE01000167.1:13248-16836 GCA_002292895.1 Phycisphaerales bacterium UBA966 | reverse complement strand
TTCAGTTACTGAAGTGCAGGAGTGGGGTGGCGCGCGTGTGCAGTGTTGAAATCGTCGCTCTTACTCAGCGATGACTTGGGTGAAAGCAGGTGACAGAGCAACGCATTCTGCGCGTGCATGCGATTTTCAGCTTGATCAAAGACCACTGAGTTGGCGGAGTCAATCACCTCATCGGTGACTTCTTCGCCGCGATGTGCAGGAAGGCAGTGCATGAAGAGCGACGTTGGTCCAGCGATGGCCATGACTTTGCGATCCACTCGATACGCTTCGAACGCACTCTTTTTGGCGTTACTTTCCGTCTGGCCCATACTGGTCCAGGTGTCGGTGTAGACAGCGAACGCGCCCTGAATGGCACCGATGTCGTTGGTGACTTCGATCCGCGCGCCGGTGCGCATGCTGCGAGCAACGCACTGACTGACCACGGTGCTATCGGGCTCGAATCCCTTGGGCGTCACAACCGTGATGCCAAAGCCGAGGATGGATGCAGCCTCAATGAGCGAATGGCAGACGTTGTTGCCGTCGCCCACCCACGCGAGTCGCGAGTGATTGAGATCAAAGCCGCGTTCGATAAGCGTCTGCAGGTCAGCGAGTGCCTGGCAGGGATGGTGCATGTCGCACAGTGTGTTGATCACGGGAATGCGCGTGGCTGCCGCGAGGTCAACCACGGTGGAGTGCGAGTGCACGCGCGCCACGATGGCATGGCACCAGCGCTCGATGTTTTTGCCGTAATCGCTGATGGTTTCGCGGGTGCCGAGCGGTGCTTCGCGGTGCTCAAGGTAAATGGCTTGGCCGCCCATGCGAAACACTCCAACTTCGAAACTCATGCGCGTTCGCAGAGATGGCTTCTCAAAGAGCATGCAAACACTCTTGCCCGACATGGCACCGGCAACGCGCTCGGGGTTGCGTTTGAAGTCTGCGGCCGTAGCGAGAATGTCAAGAATCTCATGTTGCGCAAGATCACTCAAGCGCAAGAGGTCTTTGCTGCCGATGGGCTGGAACGAATTCATGATTGAGTTGCTCCGGTGAGTGCGGCGAGCGTTGCTGGCGTGGTCGAACTGTTGTTCGATGTGGCGAATGTGGCAGAGCTGACAGATGTGACCGATGCGCTTGGCAGCACGCGGGTCCCGATCGCAGCGCCCGTGGCAAGTGCCTCGAGTGCTGCTGGATCGCCCCACGACGCGATGACAACCGGAACGCCGGCGCGCTGTGCCGCATCAAGGGCACCGCGTACTTTGGCGATCATGCCGCCAGTCACGGTGCCGTCAGCGATGAGGGTTTCGGCAGCTGATGCGGTGAGTTCGGCAATCACCTGACCGTTCGCATCTTTGACGCCAGGAACATCGGTGAGGAGCAGCAGACCTTGAGCGCGCAAAATTCCGGCAAGTTGCGCCGCGGCATCATCGGCATTGACGTTGAGGAATCCACCTGCCTCGCAGACGGCGATCGAGGAGAGGACTGGCAAGAATCCCCCTGAAAGCAAGTGATGAACGAGCGCACCGTCGCCGCCGACAAGTTCTCCAACGCGGCCGGGGTCGAACGCGAATCGCTGCGTTTTGACCGCGCGGGACAGGTGCCCATCCGAGAGTGTGAGCCCAACGGCAGAGACTCCGCGCGAGAGGAGCAACCCAAGGAGCTGCGTGTTCATGGCGCCCGCAAGTACAGCGGTGACTTGTTCAACTGCTTCGGGCGGGGTGATGCGGATGCCTTCACGGCGTTCAGTGTGCAGACCGACGCGTTCAAGCTGACGATCGACTGCTTTGCCACCACCGTGCACAATGACCAATCCACCCGCATGCAGTTGGTGCATGCGAGCGAGGGCATCGAACACCTGTGGGAACTGCGCGGCATCGTCGAGCAGTGCGCCCCCAAGTTTGACAACCAGTGGTGCGGGGCGCATCAGGACATCACCTCATGAGCGATTGCATGTGTGCGGCGCGCGATGCCGAGTGATGTTGTCTCATCGAAACCAAATCGCAGGTTCAGGCATTGAACAGCTTGCCCGGCGGCGCCCTTGACGAGGTTGTCGATCGCACTGGAGATCACCAAGTGTGTGCCGGTTTCATCTGTCCCAAGCGCGATATCGCAGCAGTTGGTGTGCGCAACGCTAGCGATCGATGGCCAGCGTCCGGCGGGCAGCAATCGCACGAAGGGTGCTTGCGCGTAGGACTTCTCCAGGCATGCGCGTGCATCGGCCAGCGTGTAGCCGGGCGCCAGTTCTGCGTGAATGGTGGAGAGAATGCCTCGGTGAAGTGCCACCAAGTGCGGCGTAAACAAGATGCGCGCGCCAGTTTCTTGCGCCATTTCTGGCTGGTGGCGATGCGTCAGCACGCCGTATGGCTGCAGACTGACTTCGCAGAAGAGGCTCTTGACGGCCGCGGAGCGCCCAGCACCGCTCACGCCCGAGGCGCTATCAACGATGACTGCGCGCGTTGGATCAATGATGCCAGCGACTACCAGTGGACGGAGCGGGAGAATGACCGATGTTGGATAGCAGCCCGGGCACGCAATTAGGTTCGCTGTGCGGATGTCATCAGCCGCGAGTTCTGGCAGTCCGTAGACAGCATCGGCGAGCAGCGCAGCGTGACCGTGTTCGAACCCGTAATGCGTTGGATAGAGCGCCGGATTCTTGAGACGAAACGCAGCGGAGAGATCAAGGACAACGATGCCAGCGGCAAGCAGCATCGGCGCTAATTTCTCGCTTGCCTCATGCGGCGTGGCAAGGAAGACTGCGTCGGGTTCGCATGCGATGATGGCGGCCGCGTCGGCTGCGCGGACCGGAAGGTCAACCGCGCCCGCTAGACGTGGGAACAGCTCTGACATGAGTTCCGGCTTGCCATCAGTGGCGCGGCGTTCGCTGCCAAAGAGCCCCACGATCTCCGCGTGCGGGTGCGCGGCGAGCAGGGTGGCAAGTTCAGCGCCGGTGTAACCCGGTGCGCCGACAATGACAATACGGATGCTGTCAGCCATGGGACTAGATCCTTTGCCGCAGTTAGGCGGCGGAGCGAGCGAGGCGCTCGATGGTGCGTGCGAGGGACGCAGCCGCGTCAGAATCCTTGGCGGCTACGAAGATGGTGTCATCCCCGGCAATAGTGCCGAGGGTGCCGGGCAAGCCGGCGCGGTCGAGCTCAATGGCAAGCGAGTTAGCGTGACCGCTGGGCGTCTTGAGGACAACAAGTGTTCCGCCGCGTGTAACGGAAACGAGGTGCTGACGAAGCGCGCCCCCGAGGGCAGCCTCGCGACTTTCGGCGGGCAGGGCGGGGGTTGAGCCGGGCAACATGTAACCGTTGGCCCCCTTGACGAGTCCCATCTCCGTCAGATCACGTGAAAGCGTTGCCTGAGTCACATCGATGCCCTCGCGACGCTTGAGTAGCGACGCAAGTGCTTGTTGGCTCCACACCTGATGACTGCTGACGAGGGCAGCAATACGGGCACGGCGCTGAACGGGACTGACGGCAGTGGCTGTCATGTGCATGAATATACACCATGATGCATGATTATGCAAGCAACAATTGAGCATCATTCACCCAATATTTCCGGTTACGGAAGTAAGTTGAGTCACCCCCACCTGGCCGCAAGCGCCGGAGAGGA
>DBCE01000167.1:12445-13171 GCA_002292895.1 Phycisphaerales bacterium UBA966 | reverse complement strand
AATGCGGGCCAGTACGAAAGCGTGTTGCAAAATCGCGGACCAGAACGCGGGCGTTATGCCACAACGCCCCCACACCGATCACGAGTTATTTCGGAATCTGACGCGCCCGACGATCCGCACCCAAGGCAACGTACGTGAACACCCCTTCGGTCACGCGTGCCAGGTCGTCGCCATCTGCTCGGCGCGCCCACGCTTCCACGTCGATCGTCACGCTGGTACTTCCGACGCGCACCACCGAGCAGTAGCAACTCACTTCGTCGCCCACAAAGACCGGAAGTTTGAAGATCATCTGTGCGATTGCCACCGTTGCAACGCGCCCGTGCGCGCGGCGTCGGGCGAGACTGGCGCCTGCGATGTCCATTTGCCCGAGGAGCCATCCACCAAAGATGTCTCCCGCCGGATTTGCATCGGCGGGAAACGCAAAGGTGCGCAACATGAGTTCGCCGTTGGCGGATGGTGGCCGACCGGGGACAGCGCCCATGGCGCCACTTCCGCTACCGCCGCCAACCGCGCCGTCTCCACTCACTCGTCGTCGCCCTCGTCCTCAGGCTCGTCCTTGATCTCGACAGCTTCGATGACGCCCTTGCGACCTTCAGCCTTTTCCTTGCGCTTCCAGGTCTCAATCTTGTGCTTGTCAGGCGAAATGATCGCGTTGATGCGCTTGCCGTTGAGGCGCGGATTGGCCTCAAGTTTGCCAAGGTCAAGCAGGCGGCTGATGACGTCGTT
>DBCE01000167.1:11572-12376 GCA_002292895.1 Phycisphaerales bacterium UBA966 | reverse complement strand
AGTTGAACCTTGTGGCCTTCCAAGAGGAATCGGCGGGCCTGCTGAACGCGGATGCCCACGTCATGGCGGTCGATCTTCATGGAGCGGCCGAGGCGCACTTCCTTGAGTTCGCTGGCCTTGGACTTGCCGGCCTTCTGCTTCTTGGCTTCCTCGTACTTGAACTTGCCGTAGTCCATGATCTTGCAGACGGGCGGTCGCGCGTCTGGCGAGATCTCCACGAGGTCAAGACCAAGTTCATTGGCGCGCCGGCGAGCTTCGTCGGTTTCAACGATTCCCACCATCTCGCCCGCCTCGTCGATCAGTCGGACGGGCGTAATGCGGATGCGGTCGTTCAGTCGCGGGCCGGACGCTGGTCCGTCGCGCCGCGGGCGGTCCCCACCAAATCCACCGGGACGAGGCCCGGAACCAGAGTTGAAAGGGGGACGGCGAGGAGGAAAGCTGGAGATAGGAGAGTCCTTAGGAAGAATCCGGCGGCAGTGTCAACGGTGGTTCACATTTCCAGATCGAGCGCCGCCGTCGACCTGGGTCCGCAGCGATCGCGCTGCAGATGGAGACTGTACCCGCGCAGCCCGATGGCAAGCAAATCAAGGCGGAATTTCTGTGGGTGAATCCCGGGCCGGGGGGTTGCTGATCGGAGGGAGGCGATCGGTCTAGAGGGGGCAGTGGCCCACCCGTGTTACGCGGGTTCATCCCGCATCAGGTCGACTCGAGGTCGCCAAGTCCGCCGCCAACTCTGCCTCCAAGTCTGCCTACAACTCCGCCTCCAAGTCTGCCTTCGAGTCTGCCTCCAAGTCTGCCTCCAAT
>DBCE01000167.1:0-11507 GCA_002292895.1 Phycisphaerales bacterium UBA966 | reverse complement strand
GTCTGCCTCCAATTCTGCCTCCAACTCCGCCTCCAAGTCCGTCACCAAATCAGTGACCAAGCCCACCTCCGCTTGACGCTTGCGCCGAATTTCGTCACACTGCAGAGATGAAGAAGAACACTTCCACCACTGGCATGATCAAGAACCTCCTCGCATCCAAGTTTTCCGGCAAGTCCACGACCACCAAGTCGGGCACCAAGACCGGCGTCATGGCGATGATCTCTGACATCGTTCATCCGAAGACCACCAAGAAGACCACTGGTGCAAAGAAGACCACCGGTAAGACGCTCACCGTCAAGACCGTTGTGAAGCCGACCACCAAGGCCACCACCAAGACCACGAAGACCACCACCAAGTCTGCTACCAAGCCGACCACCAAGGCCACCACGAAGTCCGCTACCAAGCCAACGACGAAGGCCACCACCAAGACCACGGCCAAGAAGTCGACCACTGGTAAGAAGACCACTGCGACCAAGACCTTCGCCAAGACCGCTGGCAAGCGCTAAGTCATTCGACTGACCGCGATTCATATTTCTCCGTCATATATCGACCCTTCGCACCGAACGTGCGAAGGGTCGATTCATTTGGCGTTTGCAACACGTTCCACAACTGCAAAGCAAGATTCTTCGCAGACCCATTTCTGCTGCGGTATCGTGGTCAATATGTCGAACCATCGCCGCGCGTTTACCCTCGTTGAATTGATGGTGACCGTCTCGATCATCGCACTGCTCATCGGGCTACTTGTTCCTGCGCTCGGATCGATGCGGCGCGCTGGCTGGGCAACCAAGAGTCAGTCAAATCTTCGGCAGTGGGGCATGGCCATGGACTCGTGGGCTTCGATTCACGATGACACGCTCCCGTGGGAAGGCAGCAAAGTTGCCGCGGATATGGGCACAAATCTGGCGAATCCGAATTTCTGGCCCAATGCGTTGGCGGGCATGCTGGGTGTCGATTCATACGCCACGATCTCCGAGCGCGCATTTCAAGAGCAGCGCAACGTGGACAACTGGGATGGAGCCGAGACCGTGTGGAACGATCCCGGTGCGGTGGTGACGCGAAGTGAGCCGTGGAGTTTTGGTGACGCCGGAAAGGGCGGGTTGCGCCGTCAGTTCTGGTTCAACTACGGGATGAACTACCGACTCAATCAAACATTGTTACAGCAAGCGGGCGTTCCGGAAGCATCAACAGCAGTGATGGTTCGAACCGCGCACATTGCGTTCGCGGACCGCACCATTTATATGTTTGAGTTACGTGCGCAAGAAGGGGAACTTGCCATTGATGATCCGCATCGCAACGCTTCCCTCGATCGCGCTTCGGCGGGATGGAAACGCTACGCAGCGCGTTACTCAAACGGTGGACACTCAGTGTTTGCCGACGGCCACGTGAGTTGGTTCGGTAACGAAGAAGCCACCACGAACGCGCAAGGCAGCCGCGTACCTTCGACACCAAACGGTGATTGGAATAACGGCAAGCTGATTTGGGATCCGCTTGGGCCGGCACTGAACTGAGTGAGTTTGCACCAAGCGTCACGTGTAATCGCGCAGATCACTGTGCTTGAAGGCGGGGAAGAATCCGCGCAAGTTCTCGCTCATGAATGTTCGTGACCACGGAGAACGCGACGATGGAAATGATCGCCCCGATCAGGCAGTAGAGCATGTCCCACTGGGCGTCCCATGGGTCGCCTTGGCTCCCAAGAAACGCATCCGCTGAGTGGCCGAGCGCAACGCTTGTTCCCCATTCGATCATTTCAAAGAACGCGCTGAATGCAAGCGCGCAGGCAACGCATAGCACCGGCAGCCAGCCGCGCGGGCCGAGTGGGCTGGTACGGCGCAGCAGTTCACGGATCATGATTGCTGGCGTGAATCCTTGCATGAAGTGACCGAGGCGGTCATAGTGATTCCGTTGAAAGCCGAACCACTCGCGCCACCATTCCCCGAGCGGCACGGATTCATAGGTCCAATGTGCACCCGCGAGGAGCACGATGGCATGCAGGGCGAGCAGCACTTGTAAGAGCGGCGTGATGCGGTGCTTTCGACTGATGACAACCACCGCCAGTAAACCCGCGAGTACCCACCACGCTTCGAGCCACCAAGTGAGCTGGTCGAACGCGTCGTGCCAACTTGCGATGACGGCAAGAGCGACGATGGCGACGAGGATCGGGCCAAGTTGTAGGCGCATGAATGGTTCGGTTCGCAGCGGCATTCAGCCTGCTTTTGGACCTTTCCAAACAGCAGCGTCGTAGCAGGCGATGATGTGGCCAATCCAGCCACCGAGGCCGAAGGTGATCAACCAGAGGATGCCGGTGGCGATGAGCATGACCAGCCCGCGCAGCGCACGTCCTTGCACAAGTTGGCCAAGACCAGGGATGAAGAAGCTTGCGATCGCTGCAAGAACATTGCCGGTGGAGCCTTGGGCTGTCATGATTGAGAAGTGTACAGACGCTCCTTGGCGCGTCGATACACTCCGGTTTCATACGCTGCTTTGCCTTGAGGTCATTACTTTCATGCTGCAACAACTACTACAACCGATCACGTTTGCTCAGTTCGCCACTGCATTGTTCGTGGCGATTCTCTTTCTGCAATCCGGGCTTGACAAGGTCTTCAACTTCGCTGACAACTTGGGTTGGCTGACCGGGCATTTTTCCAAGACGCCGTTTCGTAACCAAGTGAAGGCCATGTTGGTCACGATCACCGTCGCCGAAATGCTGGCTGGTTTGCTTGCAATGGCGGGAGCTGTGCAGATTGCGTGGTCGGGCCAATTGACCTGCGCGATGTACGGCGCTCAACTTGCAACCATTGATATTGTGCTGCTGTTCTTCGGCCAGCGCATTGCCAAGGATTACGCGGGTGCCGCGTCCCTGGTGCCGTACTTCATCCTGTGCGTTGGGGATGTACTGCTCCTGACGCTCTGAGGAATCACTGCGAGCGTGGTGTTGCGGTCAGACCGGGCACGAGCCCCAATAATTCAGAAGGATGCCGAGGTCACTGCCCGCCACGGTGCCGTCGCCGTCAAGATCCGCGGTGCCGGGCTGGCCCCACTGCGCAAGGAATGCACTGAGGTCTGTGCCATTCACGACGCCGTTGCCGTTGAGATCGCCAAGCTCCGGGCACGCGGCGGCGTTGGGACCACGAGTGGCGAAGATGACGGTGTCTGTCATGCCGATTGAGCGGCATCCTGCCTTTGCATCCGACGGCTGCAGGATTTGCCCTTGGTCGTATCCCCACACGATCGCCGTGCCGTCGCGGCGGAGCGCGCAGCAGATCTGGTCGCCAGCCGCCACTTGCACTACGTCGGAGAGCCCCGACGGGGTGTTCGCGTTCGCTTGACTCACTCCCCATACGGCCACCTTGCCGTCGGCGAGCAGCGCGATGGTCTCTTGCGTACCGCCAGCAACCATGGTGCATGCGGGAAGCCAGAAGGGAACGTCGCATGCCTCCCAATAGTTGAAGCCCCAGCAGCGGACCGTGCCATCCATGAGGACCGCCGACGTATGCCGGTAGCCGGCATCGATAAAGCGCACAGCGCCCAGATCTGCGGGCACGTTGCATTTGCCGTAGTCATTGTTGCCCCAGCAGCGAGCCGTACCATCCATCAGCACCGCGGCGCTGTAGCTGCCGGAGCCCGCCGAGACCTGGCGCACGGCGCCGAGATTGGCGGGGATCACGGTTTGCCCGTACGAGTTGGATCCCCAGCCGCGGACCGTTCCGTCCGAGAGGAGCATGAGGGCGTGCCCACCGCCCACGTCGAACTGCGGCACGGAGAGACCGGGCGCAATGCTCGGTACTTCGTATCCCGGAATGTCCGACCAAGAGTGCATCGACCCGTCCGCCAGTTGCGCCACGTGCAGCCGGCCGCCTAACGCATAGCGTGCAACGTCAGCATCGATCACGTCTGCCGGGACCGGCCCAACGAATGAGTTGCCCCATTGCCGAATCTTCCCGTCGGCCTGTACCGCGAGCACCGCGTCGTACGCCGCAGCCACTTGCACGGCGGGTCCGAGGTCGGCGGGAACGGGCACGTTGGCGACTGCTCCGTTGCCCCAGACGCGCACGGTGCCGTCCTGGCGGAGCGCAATGTTGATTTCGACACTGGTGGCGATGCGCGTCACTCCGACGAGGTCGGCCGGGACTGCCATCAATCCTGCTGCGCCCCACCCGCGCACGGTGCCGTTGGCGAGTAACGCCATCCCGTGATATCGACCGCACGCGATCGCCGTGGCAGTGGCGATGTCGCTCGGTACATTGCATTCGCCACGTTCGTTTGTTCCCCACGCACGGACAGCGCCGCCGGAGATAGCGGCGCTGAAGTAGTAGCCCGCTCCGATGGCCGTCACCGGACCAAGGTCCTGCGGGACGTTGAGTTGTCCCCACGCGCTGCCGCCCCAGGCGAGCACGCTTCCGTTAGCGCGGAGCGCGACGGTGTGGTTGACTCCGGGTGCGATATCGAGGACAGGCCCGAGGTTCGCCGGAACGTTCAGTTCACCGTAGTCATTGAAACTTCCGCCGCATACCACGGAGCCGTCCCGGAGGATGCACGCATAGTGACTTGCTCCGGTGCGGAGTTCTGCGATGCCGCTGAGCCCAGCGGCCGGCGTTGCTACACCGTAGTAGTTGTTTCCCCACGTCCGCAGCGTTCCGTCGGCTTGCAGCGCCACGGTGAACGTACTTTTGCCGAAGCCGGCCTGGACGTAGGAGGCTCGCAACTCTGCTTGGTCGAAGCGCAAACCGCCCCATGCAACAAAGTGGCCGGGCGCCGCCGTCTGGCCAGCAGCAGCCGCGGTCAACACGCACGAAGTAAACGCCACGACGGCGGCAAACATTCGGGTCTGAGTGATCATGTGAGCGTCTCCGGAAGAGGCGGTGCCGTGCGACCTCGATGGTGCACGCGCGCGCCGATCCTTGGTGTACGCGATGGGCGTCCATATGAAGGCAACAAAAACGGGGAAACTCAACTTATCTACGTGCGGCAACCCGCCCCCGCCGCCCCCGCCGCTCACTTCGCCGGCGCGCCCATCCCCCCCTTGACCGTCTCTGCGCCGCGGGTGCGGTACTCGCGCACCAGGCCGTCAACGAACGCATCGAAACCGATCTCGCCCAAGTTGGCTTCCGTGCCGAACGCGCGGACGCTGACCTTGCGGCCTTCGGCGTCGCGCGGGCCGACCACGGCGCAGTAGGGCACCTTCATGTCGCTGGCGTCCTTGATCTTGCCTTGGACGCGGTCGTTGCCATCATCGATCGTGACGCGCAGGCCGGCGGCGCGCAGGGCGTTGTACAACTCGCGCGCGTAATCGTTGCTCTTCTCACTGATCGGCAGCACGCGGACTTGTTCCGGTGCAAGCCAGAGCGGGAACGCGCCGGCGAAGTGTTCGATCAAGCAACCGACGAATCGTTCCATACTTCCGAACGGTGCGCGGTGGATCATCACCGGGCGATGCTGTTGATTGTCCGCGCCGTTGTAGGAGAGATCGAAGCGGATCGGCAAGTTGTAGTCCACCTGCACGGTGCCAAGCTGCCAACTGCGGCCGATGACATCCTTGACGATGAAGTCAATCTTTGGTCCGTAGAACGCAGCTTCGCCGGGCTCTTCGCTGAACGGAACGCCGAGCGTCTTTGCGGCAGCGCGGCAGGCTTCTTCGGCCTTGTCCCAGTTCTTGGGGTCGCCCACATACTTGGCGCTGTCTGGGTCGCGCAGACCAACGCGCACGCGGTACTCATTCATACCGAGCGTGCCGAAGATGAGTTTCACCAGGCTCAGGCAGCCGAGCACTTCTTCTGCCACTTGGTCTTCGCGCACAAAGAGATGCGCGTCATCTTGCGTGAAGCCGCGGACGCGCGTCATGCCGCCGATTTCGCCGGACTGCTCCCAACGATAGACCGTGCCGAATTCCGCGAGGCGCACGGGCATGTCGCGGTAACTGTGTGGGCTGCTTGCGAAGATGCGAATGTGATGCGGGCAGTTCATCGGCTTCAGCAGATAGCCGTCAATCTCGCCCTTCTCCATGCGATTCACCAGGTCGCCGCAACTGCAGCCCTCTTTGGCGAGTTGGCTGAGTTGATCATGTTCCACGAGCGGCGGATATTGGCTCTCGCGGTAGTAGGGGAAGTGGCCGCTGGTGCGGTACAGATCAAGCTTGCCGATGTGCGGCGTGAAGACTTGGCTGTAGCCCTGCTTGCGTAGTTCGTCGCTGATGAACGTCTGCAGTTCTTGGCGAATGACGGCGCCGTTGGGCGTCCACAGGATCAGCCCTTGGCCGACCATCTCATCAATATGGAAGAGACGCAGTTGCTTGCCGAGCACGCGGTGATCGCGCTTCTTGGCTTCGTCAAGCAGGGCGATGTGCGCAGCCAGTTCTTCCTTGGTGGCGAAGGCAGTTCCGTACACGCGGGTGAGGCGATCGCTGGTTTCGTCGCCTTTCCAATAGCTGGAAGCGAGGCTTGTGACTTTGAACGCACCGATCTTTCCGGTGGTTGGAACGTGCGGTCCGCGGCACAGGTCTTCCCAGCCGCTACCTGGTGTGCCAGTGGCGTACCAACTCAGGGTATCGCTGCCAGCAACGCAGGCGCGTTCAGCGTTGTCGAGTTTGTACTTCGATCCCTCGGACTGGACCTTCTTGAGTCCTTCAGCGGCGGGCATTTCATAGCGCGTGAAGGGGCGGTTCTCGGCGACGATCTTTGCCATCTCTGCTTCAACGGCGGCGAAGTCGTCGGTGGACATGGATCGTCCGCCGTCGAAACTGATGTCGTAATAGAAGCCGGTGTCAACGGGTGGACCGTAGACAAGTTTGGCATTGGGGAAGAGGCGCTGAATGGCCTCAGCCATCACGTGCGCGGCACTGTGGCGCACCAGGAACAGGCCATCGGGATCGGCGCCGCCTTCGCGCTTCTTGGGCGTGACGATGGAGAGCGAACAGTCGGTGGTGAGGAGCGTGGAGAGGTCGCGCAGCTCGCCGTTCACCTTGGCGCCGATGGCGGCCTTGGCGAGACCGGCACCGATCGAGGCGGCAACCTCTGCGGCGGTAACGGGTGCGGTGAAATCCTTGACTGTTCCGTCGGGGAGCGTGATCCGTGGCATGGGATCCAAAGGCTACCGAATTTAGATGCAGGTCACTGACCTGAAAACAGGTCTGGATGACCGGGCGCCGGGCTGGTTCTGTCTGCCAAATCGTCCAACTCTCGCTGGAATTCGCCCATGGTGCTGAATTGGTAATACTCGCTTGCAAAGCGGATGTACGCCACGTGGTCCACCGCGCGCAACTTGTCCGCGACCCGCTTGCCGATCGCGCGGCTGGGCACCTCGCGCTCAAACTCGCGGTGCATCTCTTCTTCCACCTCGCGGATCACGCGTTCCTTCTCAGTCGCTGGTACCGGTCGCTTGCCGCACGCCGCCACGATGCCGCGCATGATGTTCTCTGGATTGAACGGCACCCGCGTTCCGTCACGCTTCACCACCATCAATCGCTCCGTGCGCTCCACGCGCTCATACGTGGTGAAGCGCTTGCTGCATGCCAAGCACTCGCGACGACGACGGATCGCATCGCCCGAGTCGCTCGGGCGGCTATCGATCACCTTGTCTTTGTCACGGTCACAGTAGGGGCAGTGCATGATTCGTTGCAGTCGGAACTGCTCAGACTTCCTCGATCTCAGTGATCTTCTTCTCCAAGAACTCATCGATCTTCTTGGTGTACTTCTTGGTCAGTTCGTCCATGCTTTCCTTGGCGGCCTCGGCTTGATCTTCAGTCACGCCGGCCTTCTTATCCGCAAGCATTGCATCGATCGCCTTGTTGGCATCGCGACGTTCGTTGCGAATGACCACCTTGGAATCCTCGGACGCTTTCTTGACCTGGGTGATCAATTGCTTACGGCGGTCAGAACTTGGCGCTGGCACGCTCACACGCACCGCAGGACCTTCAGCCATGGCACGAACGCCGATACCTGCAGACTCAATGGCCTTGACAATTTCCGTCTTTGAACTTGGATCGAACGGCTTGACCAGCAACGTGGTTGCATCCGCAACGTTGATCGCCGCAAGTTCGCGCAGGTCAGTGCTTGAGCCGTAATACTCAACCTTGACGTATTCGAGCAGTGCGGTGGTGGCACGACCGGTGCGCATGCCACGCAGTTCGCGCTGGAAATAGTCCACGCTGGTGCTCATGCGGTCTTCGGCTTCAAGCAGTGTTGTATCGATATCCATGTTCAATTGCCTTTCAATTGGCGCTCAGCCGCGCCTGCTTCAGTTGGTAACGACCGTGCCGACGCTTGAATCGCCCTCAAGCACTCGTTGGATGTTGCCCTTGGTTCGGAAGTCAAACACCACCACTGGCAGCGAATGCTCCATGCACATGGTGAGCGCGGTGAGATCCATGACAGCCAGTTTCTTCTCGACCGCTTCGGAGAACTTCAGCTTCTCGTAACGCGTGGCCTTTGGGTCCTTCTTCGGATCGGCGGTGTAGATGCCGTCGACCTTGGTTGCCTTCAGCACAGCTTGCGCACCGAGTTCAATGCCGCGCAGACTGGCGCAGGTGTCAGTCGTGAAGAATGGATTGCCAGTGCCAGCAACCAAGATCACCACGCGCCCCTTCTCAAGGTGGCGGATGGCGCGGGCGCGAATGAACGGCTCGGCAACGGCGGTCAGATTGATGGCGCTCATGACGCGCGCCTCAATGCCGACATGCGAAAGGGCTTCCTTGAGTGCCAGCCCGTTGATCACGGTGCCCAGCATGCCCATGTAGTCGGCGGTCGACTGATCCACCTTGCCAGTGGCGGCAAGTCGCGCGCCGCGGATGATGTTGCCACCACCCACCACCACTGCCAATTGCACGGGGCTGGCCTTGCGGTACGCGTCGGCGATCTCGTCCGCAAGGAGACCAAGCTCCTCAGGATCGATGCCCAGTTCTCCGGGCTTCGAGAGGCTCTCGCCGCTCACTTTCAGCACCACTCGTTCGAAGCGCTTGGCCACGCGTCCTCCAGTTTGATTGTGGCGCACACGCGCCGGGGGTGGCGCATGGTAGATGCCCGACAGCCATCGCGGCGGCAGGGAAATGCGGGAGGTCCGCAGCCGCTTCGACCTACCATGCGACCGTGGCCACACCGTCGCCCATCCTTGCCGCCAGTAAACCCGTGGATGCTGCGGCGCGTCCGGGCGGCGCGCGTGCTTGGACGGTGGGACTGCGTTGGATGCTCTTGGGGTTAGCCCTCAGCCTGCCGATTCACGGCGTGCTCCTGGTGTGGCTGGCCGTGACCAACATTGAGCGCGCCGGTGCGCCGCGTCCTGGCGAGGCGATGATTGAGTTGTCAGTGCTGCCGGAAGATTCAGGCGATAGTGATTCGTCGACCGCAACGCAAGGTAGCGATGCGCCGCAGAGCCCAGAGATTGCATCCTCGGTGGCACCCTCGGCGCCGACAGTCAATGAGGATCCGTTGGCTGGCGCACTCGGCGAAGGCACTGGTCTTGGCGAGGGCGGCGCGGACGGTTTCGGCGGATTTGGTCCGGGTGGCGGCGGTGGTGATGGCTTCGGCGGTGGCGGCGGCGCAGGCGGTGCGGGCGGTGGTGGTGGCGGCGGACTGGGCGGCGGCGCTGGCGGAACGAGTTTCTTTGGCGTCGGCGGTCGCGGCACGCGGTTTGCGTTCATCGTTGACAAGAGCGGCTCAATGGTCAACGGTCGCATTGGCGAAGCGAAACAGGAGCTCTACAAAGCGATCGTGGCACTGCCGGACTTTGCGTCTGTCTATGTAGTGTTCTACGACAGCTCTGAGCCGTGGGCATTCAGCGATCGCTGGGAGCGCGTGCGCTCAAGCATGGTGAAGAAGCTGAAGACGTGGTTGAACAATGTGGGTCCTTCCGGTGGTACCGAGCCAACGCCAGCGTTTCGCGCGGTGTTTGCACTCGACGCGCGCCCTGATGTGATCTTCTTCCTTTCCGACGGTGAAATCCCGCCCGAATCGATCGCGCAGATCAGGCAGATGAACGCGCGTGGGAAGCGCGTCACTATCAATGCCATTGCCTTCGGCGAAGAGTCGGGCAGTCAGCAATTGCGACAAATAGCACAGGAGGCCGATGGTGAGTTCCGGCAAGTGCGGCCGAAGGGCGGCAACGGAGACAACCCGCCGTGAGCACACCATGGCTACGTTTCGGGATTTCGTTGAGCGGATGGAGAACGCTTGCTCCCACCGTTGCGGCGATGATCGCCATGGGCGTGGGCAACGCGCCACTGCGCGCTGATGTCATTGAACTCCGCGGCAGTGCGCCTTCCATTGACGGAGACATCGTGAGTGTGGGACCCGGCGGAATCGAAGTGCGTACTCGGCGCGGCGGCCTTGAGCAGCAGCAGTCGGTCGCGTGGAGTGATGTGCGCGATGTGCGGGGCGCCAACGTTCCCAAGGAGACCGCCAAGTGGCTCGCTGCCGGTGACGCGCTCTGGCGAGGTCGCATGCGCGTGGCGCGCGGGGACTGGATCTTTGCACTTGACCCCATGCAACGAGCGTTCCGGGCATGGGATGGCGCCGCGCCGAGCGCCGATGGACTGACGGCTGCGGCGGTGTGTGCGGAAGCGCTGCGTCGATCCGGGCGCGCTGAAGAATCACTACGCGCATCCTTTGAGGCGATTCGAATTGCCCGCGCCGGGATCGCGCCGCGCGAAAGTGCGGATGCACGAATTCAGGATGCGGAGTCGAGAGCCATTGATGCACGCATGCCCGTGCCGCCTGCTTTAGCGCCCGGGGCGTTTGATGTTCCAGCAGCAATCCGCGCGCGTGCCGTACTGGCAAACTTTGATGCGCGTGGTGATGCAGGCCTTGCTGCAGTGGTAGCGGCTTATGCCGCCGCTCTTGATGTTTCCGCAGGCGCCGGTGCACCAGCGGCTGGGGGTGATCAGCCAGCCGACGCCGCAGCTGATGCGGCAGATGCGCCCGCCACGCCCGCAAGCAGTACTAAGATTGATTCAGCGGCAAAGGCCACCACCACCGCACTTGAAGCAATGCGCGACGCGCGCTCCGAGGACCCAAAGCGTCGCGCTGCTGCGCTTGCGACGTTGGCTCGCGTGCGTCGATCGCTGCCTTTATGGTTTGAGCCATGGGCGCGATTTACCACCGGCGCTGCGCTGGCAAGTGATACAGACCAAACGGTTCATGATCGCGGTTTGGTGTTGCTTTCGAGTTTGATTGCATGTGATTCCGTGAGTCAGCCGCTGCTGGCGGCGCGTGCTGCGGTGCTGCTGCGGCAGTGGGCGCAGCTTCCCGTGCAAGGCAGTTCAATTGCTGCATTGATCGTTGCGCCGCCATCGCGACCGGATGTCGCTGTACCCAAGGAACTGTCGGATGCCACGGTTGCTTGGCTGGAGTCGCGCGGTAGCACGGACCTAGTCATCGCTCATCTGGCAGCCCAGCTAGATAATGAGCCGGAGGGTGATGGTCGATCCGCGTTAGTGAGCCGCTTGGCTTCGATCATGGCAGCTCGGCTTGAGCGTGAAGACGATGAATCGCGCCGCAACGCATTGATGGCGCGTGCCATGG
>DBCE01000209.1 GCA_002292895.1 Phycisphaerales bacterium UBA966 | reverse complement strand
CTTGTCGATGCCGACTTCGGAGAGGGTTGGCTTTACCTCGGTTCCTGTTTGGAACCGAGCGCGCATTGCGTCACCACCATCCGCCAGCCCCACCGTTGCCTTCTGTTCGCGCAACATCTCGCCCAGGCGGCGTTCTGCCCGCACCTTGATCTCGGTAGCGCGCGCTCAAACCGTCAACAGCATCGGCAATATCCGGCCACGGTATTCAGCGTGCCCGGCGAGGGCGGCGGCCAGTTGCGCCTGATTGGGATTTTCAAACGTAGTTGCCATAAAGCGAGATGGGGCAGCCAAGGCGGTTTCAATAGCTCGCAGCATGCGCTGGTTGCGTTGCTGTGGTGGTAGCCGCCTCTCCGCTGATACGCACAGCCCGCAGACGCCCACGATGCCGGTGATGGTCTGGTGATTTATGTCCGTACTGGCCGCCAGTACGCGTGCAATCTGGTCCGCTGGGCGATGAATGCGGCAGATTGGACACACAGGCTTCAGCTTCATCATTTTGATGGTTTGGGGGCCGGTGGCGTTGCGCCGCGCCGGCAGAGCAGCAAGAGGCGTTGCCGGGCGTTCAATATATTGGTACCAAGTCACGTTCCGACAGCGGAAGGCTGGAGTCGCCGGCAATCAGTAAGTCCACTCCGCGCCCAGTGACTCGCCAAGCCTTTCCGAATGGCACGAAGCGAATTGATTTCGCCAGGACGAGACGCTTTGCCTTCTCGGTCATGATTGGTAAGCGAAATGTTTTTTCGATGCTCATGCGATGTCCCTTTCGACTTGGGTTGTTTTCTTGATGTTGCCGCCGCCGTCGCGTTGCACCTCGGTGGTGGTCTCACGTTCCGGCATGCTCGTGATGATGATCTCGGTCGGTTTTTTGCGTTCGGACTCGGCTAGGGAGTCGAAGTCGCATGAAATTGTCGCGGAGACTGGAAGCTTGGCGCGGCAATTGGCTACGGCGTCGAATAGGGTCTGCAATTGGTCTTGACACGACTTGTAGTCGTTCACGCTTAAGGAGTGGTAGACACTTTCTGTAATCTCGATCCGGTCGATCGCCGCCGCGCTGACTTCGAGGCCAAAATTACGCGATGCGAGCAGCACACCGTTTAGGCCGTCGAGAACACCTTGTAGTGTCGCACCAGGTGGTGCGCTCGATCTTCTTCGCGTGACAGAATCATTGATGACCCGTGCCATCCGGTCCAGGTCGTTGTCGTTGAAAGCGTCTAGCACGCGCTGATAACCCGCTTGCCAGAATGCGTTTATAGTTTGATTCATAAGACCAACCCCAAGTTTGGTGCCCGCACTCCCGGGTGTGCGCCCGGGGCGGAGGTGGGCGAAAATACTCCGTGCACGGCCATGGTCTAAGGAGAAAACCACATCGTGCCGGCTGGCTATGGCCATGCTGTCTCGCCTGGCCGGCATGCCCGATGATTCTTCAGAAATAGGCGTCGTCTGAGCGGTCAAGCGCCGGGCTTTGTAATTCCGAAGTCGGCACTTGATCGGTGGTCGTTGCTGCAAAGGGTGGGCGTGGCAGGCAGCCAATGTGGCGCAACAATTCAGTACCCGGTGCGGGTACCGACGTAAAGCCAAACCGGTGCAGTTGCTCGATTTCCGCCACTAACGGCAAGGCCAGTTCGCGCAAGTGCTCTTCGGCCAGCTTGGCCCGATGCCGCCAGACAGCGCGACGGGCGGTTTCGCAGCGGTCAAACGCCACGCGGGCGAGGATGTCCGCCTCCTTGGTTCGTTTGCGCTGGCTGGTAATGTCAGCGATGCGCTCATCGGCCTTCGCTGCGTCCAGTCCATCCATGGCGCGTTGCAGATCGGCCTCGCGCTTGGCCAGGTCCTTGGCTGCGGTCAGGTACTCGCGAATCAGGGTGTTTTCGGGGTCGTTATTGAAGCCAATCATGCGCCAACCCCTTTCACGATGCCGTGGCGGCCAATCGGCACGACTGCAAAATCGTGACGCACACCGATCATTACACCGTCGCTGCCGGCGTCGGTGTGCACTGTCTCAATGAAAAGCCCGCCTTTGCTACCCTTCAGGTGAAGCAGGGCCACCGATGGGGCCAGGCCTGGGTCGGCCATCAGATACCAATTGCCGGCGGCCAGCCAGGGTGCGGCGATAACGTTCAGCTTCAAGCCAGCCTCAACAAGCATCTTCCGTGTGGCCAGTTCTAGGTTGGGTGCTACAACCAGATGCGCGGCATCCAGATCGGCCGGCTCGCCGCTGAGGGTCTCCATATTTTTCAGGGATGCCAGCGCCGCGCCCAAGTCGGCCGCCAGACCACCAACCAGATTGCCGTGATCAACATGGAACATCAATTCGCCATCGGCCAGCACAGGGTTCGACTCGATCAAGCCATAGACGGTCTTGGCCTCAAGTCGCGATGCGGCGGCACCGGCGTTGGCGAAGGTTTCCACGATCAAGTTGATGTCGTCGTTCTTAATCGCGTCGCGCGTTACGAAGAAGTTCATTCCGTAGGTCTTAAGGCCGGCTGAGAGTCCTTTCGCGGCATTGATGGCGATGCCGCCGACCGTTTCTGACAGTTCGCGGATTTCGGTCAGCGAGACGTCCATATCCATTGTGGCAAAGTCAGCGGTCTTGAAGTCGCGAAGCTCGCGCATGTCGCAGATTGCACGATGTCTCGCATGCGCAGAAAGTTTGCGCACGGTGGCTGACCGCGCCACCTGATTCAGAATGTCCATGAAATCGTTGCTGGCCAGGCCGCGTACAAAATTTGCAGTGGGTGAGAGCGATTTTGGGCCGGCAACGTAAGCGCCGCATGCTTCGACAGCGGCCTTCAGGAGTGAGGTTTCATTCCGCGCAAGTTCGCCGGCGTTGGGGTGCAGCGGTAGCTCGCTTTTGGCAATCCCGGTGCGAAGCAGGATCGCATCGCGGAGGGCCTCTTTGTGGTCGGCGAGGTGGTTTGGGTTCATTTAGGGCGGCTCCTTGGCTTGTTTGGGTCAGGCAAGTGTCCGCCGGGTGGTGCTGAAATGTCGCCAGGCGGTTTTTCAGTCGCTCGCCTCAAGCATCCGCCACAAGGATTCCCTTGTTCCAATTCGCGTCGCGCCGCTCTGCGCGGCAATCCAGAATTCACGCGATAGGTCAGAGTGCGGGAGCCGCTGTTCCCCGCCGCGCAACCTCGCGAGCTCATTTGCACAAAACCGCCGCCACGCAACGCGCAATTTTTCCGCGAGTTGCCAATTTGAAATTGATTCACCGTTCGCCAGGATTCGTGCGGCATGGCGTAACGCATCGTTGCGCCGACGAATTCTGTTTGCGCCCGTCAACCCAAGCGCTACAGCCGGCGATGCCTGTTCTAACTGAATTTTGCGCATGGCGTCCTGAAACCAAGCGAGGGTTTCAGCGGTGTACTCGCCCTGAGCAGCTTGCTCCTGCAATTTGAATGGGTTTGTCATGTATCGAGCGCCCTGCGTGTTGGTTCATGAACCCCGCCCCCCCCCTTTGCACAGGGGCGCGCGTAGGACCAGGTGAAAAGAAAGCCAGAAGGGTGGCGTTGATCATGCTGCGGGTCACGCTTGCGCCGATCATCGCTGCCTTGCAAGCACATGATCCGGCCAGGTGATGCTTTCATCAGCGGCCTGGGTGGCACGGTCTTCCATCGCGTCGAGTGCGAGCCGCAGTTCACTTTCGCCAAGCCTGAAAAGTGATTCACGTGCGGCGATGATGTCTGCTTTAAGCAGCTCAATCATTGCTGTGCTGGACCGGCCGAAACACTCCAGATATTCGATGCTCTCCTGAAGTGCGCGCAGATCGGCTGGCGGTGGTGTCTCAATGTCACGCATGCGCAAGGGGTCCAGGTTCTCATCACGCCAGCGGCGAGCGGCAGCCAGATCGTCAAGCGGCATCCCGCGTTTTCCGAGTTTGCTGACTTGCGCAGGGCTTACGCCGAGCAGGGCGGCGAGTGTTTTTTGCTTCATGTAGAAACCCTTTAATTTCATTTACTTAACTCAACTATGGGCGAGTGCCACACCCTAGCCAAACATCGCGGTGTAGATTACCC
>DBCE01000014.1 GCA_002292895.1 Phycisphaerales bacterium UBA966 | reverse complement strand
TGCCGCGCGAATTGCGCTGAAACGGGCTAACGGCAACACCCGTTGCTCGATCTGAATGACAGGTCAGTCACAACACGAGCGAATACTGGGGATCATCGCGGGATTGGATTCACCGCGGAAGCTGGTCGGGTTTCAACCGTTCCGGTACTCAACAGAATCTTGTCAACCGCGTCCATCACGGTGTCAGCACTCAGCGCGTGCGTTGCCGTGCGATCGAACCGCGCAATATTCAGGCCGACGGCCTGGCCATCAAGATTGACGATCGGGCCACCACACTGTTCCGGCCAGACAATTCCATCGTGCGCCAAGACGCTCCCAAATCCCGTGGAGATGTCGGAAATCGCCGTGGTGGTATTCCCGCGTGATGGCTCGCCGTTACCACCGTTGATTGGCGCGCGCTTGGCAAGCGTGGCTTCCATGTGCAGGACTTTCTCACCGCGCGCTACTTCAAGCGCCACATGATCGCCAACGTATCGGTCTGCAATGACGCGCCGCAATCCCATGCGACCAGCCAGGCTCTGGCCATCAAGACTGAGCAGCAAGTCCCCAACCTGAATACCCGCCGCTGCGGCCGCCGAGCCTGCCACGACTACTTCCACTTTCAGCGCCGCGTCAACCCCAAAGGGCTCCCGTTCCTGCGCCGTGGCAGGCGCAGTCTGCACACCCAAGAATGGACTGGCACTCCAATCACGATCACTCTCACGCGACTCAATGGCCGCAAACCCCAAGGCAGCCGAACGCTGACCAAGGCGTGGGGTCAGCAGCACTTGCCCTGGAGCAACGTGCGCGCCGCGCGTCCACTCAATCGGCGCGATCGTGCAATTGTCAATCTTCAGGACCGCCAAATCAAGCGGACCATCAGAGCCAATGACTCGCGCGGCGAAGTGCTCACCGTCAGCAGACTCAAGTTGCAGCGCACCACCCTGCCACCCAACTGGCAACTGCGATCGCTTGGTCACCGCGTGACCATCGGTATCAATGACTGTGGCGCATACACGCGCAGCCTTCCCATCCATGACGTTCAGCATGGATCCGCGCGCGCGCGCTACCACCTCATCAAACGGAAGTCCGCGCTGCACCGCCATCCGACCGTTGTCCGATCCACCGCGCGCAAAGTTCGTTCGGACACCGCGATCCGATATATCCGAGGCATTTAGCGTCACCGTTTCCTCATCAATACCATCACGAAACTCCCACATGCGCTCGCGCAGACGATCGATCGGCGTGGCTGCGTTCTCCCAGGGACTCTGCCCGCATCGGGAATTGATGGCGACTACTTCTCCGCGCAGGTTGAAACTCGGTCCGCCGGAATCACCGGCGTCGATTGGAGCATCAAAGAGCATTTCGGTTGGAGTGTTTCGCAGTACGCGCCCAATGCGCACTAGCGAGGGACGCGGTTCATCAGGGGGTCCTTGCGTGAATCCCATCGCTAACAACCAATCGCCCGCGGCCAATCCCTTACTCGTGCCGAGCGGTGCGCATGGCAGATCCCGACCCTCAGTGTTGAGTTGAATGAGTCCGCAATCAAGGGCACCAATGTTTGCCTGCCCGAGCGTTCGACCCTTCAGTTCGGTTCCATCAGAAAGCGTGACATTCACTCGAACGCCGGCGCGCACGCCAACATGACCGCACGTGGCAACCAGCCCATCGGAAGTAATCACCACGCCGGTGCCAGTGGTTCCCCCACTCATGCGCCCGCCGCCAATGCGAATCAGCACCACCGTTGGGCGTAACTGCACGGCGAGCGACCGCAACTGCCCTTCCAATGTGCGCAGTTCGGCGATCGATGCAACATCATCAAACGAATCTTGACCGCGCGTTCCATCCCCGACCGCCGCACTGGATGTTTGCAGCGCGGCAGTCAGGAGGATGACGGTCAGTGGAATCACTTGGTACTTGTAGGCGCGGCAGAAGACTTGGCGGCGCCGATTGGACGAATCTTGATGTTCCGGTACATGACCACGTCGCCATGATCCTGAAGCACGATGTGCCCCTTATCTTTCGTACCGAACGCCTTCATAGATGCGAACTTGCTGCCAGCAACCTTGTCCTTCCATTCCTTGGACGAAAGGTCAAACTCAGCAGTCTTCACGCCGTTGAGGGTGTAGGTGACCTTGGGGCCGATCGCCGTAATCACGGCATGGTTCCACTCGCCCACCGGCTTCACGGCGCCCTTGGGTGCCGGATAGAGCGCGTAGCAGGCGCCAGCGCTGGTGAGCGGGCTTTGGCCATCGGCGTGCTTGGCGTCATCAAGCACCTGCATCTCCGGGCCAGTTTCCCACGGCGCTCCGAAGTCTTCCGAGGAACGCCACATGATGCCACTGTTGCCGCCACTGGTGATCTTCCAGTCAATGGCAAACTCGAAGTCCGAGTATTCATCCTTGGTAGCCAAGTCGCCGCCCTTGCCACGCAGCACGATGGCGCCATCTTCAACAGTCCACTCCTTTGGAGTGTCGGTGCGCTTGAAGCCGCGGAAGGACTTGCTGACATCCTTGCCGTCAAAGAGCAACACCCATCCATCCTTCACTTCGGCTGCCGAGAGCGTGTTCGGCGCGGTCGGCTCCACCTTCTGCGCGGCCATGCATGAGACGATCGAGAGGGTGGCGACGGTAAGTGCAATGAAGTGGCGCATGATGAAGTAAAGGTCCGTGGGTAGGAGGTCAGATCAATCGGTCAGAATATCCCCGGTTCAGGCGCGCGGCGTGGCGGAAGTACCCGTCGCTGGCGCAGGATCCACAGCGGGAGTTAAAGCAGGGGTGGCGGCGGGAGCCGCAGCGCCCGCGGGAGCTTCTGGCGGGAATACCGGAATTGCAAGGATCTTGGTTGCGGCGTCGCGGGACAGCTGAATGACCACCACTTCGGTTCCAACAAGCGTCTTCACGGGCGCGCCATTCACCTGCACTTTAACTGCTGGTCGCGCCTTGTCAGCTGCAAGCATGACCAGCGTGTCCACCACATATTTGGGCGGAAGCGAAGTGATTTCATAGGTGAATTCCATGGAGTCGTCTGGAAGACGCTTCGACTTCACATCCACGATCGCGGTTGCCCCGGTGACGGTCCGAAGCGTAAACCGCATGGCCCCGTGCGGGCTCCGTGCGTAAATGGTCTCAACACGCAGCAGCTTGTCATCCAAGAGGAGCCGCGGCTGCGGGATCTCCATCCACGGAATCCGAATCGTCAACGTGTCGGAGCTTGACTTCCCAACCAGCCCAGGCCCCTTCGCTTGCGGATCCTCGCCGGAGATCACTTCTCGGATGCATCCTGACATGGTGATGCCTGCAGAAGCGACCGCTAACAGGGCGAAGCTCCGCAAATTGAGAAGGTTTTTCGGGTTCATTGTCGACATCGTAACTAACGGACAGAACGCGGCTTCCGTGCTTGGAATGCGAGTGCAGCGAAATTTCTGACAAACTCGCTGATGGGTTGGACCCGCCATTTACGCTTATAAGACTAGAGAACTGACCCTTATCAACCCTCTGCTGCCTGCGAAAGAAATATATGAAACACACTGCGACTACCGCCACGGCTGTACTCCTTGCCCTCCCCCTTGCCTGCGCCAGCATCGCCGAGGCGGGCAGCCCGATCAACCCAGGAGTCTTGGCTGAGCGCGTCACCATCTCGCCACTCGAGACGCTGACTGACACCGACTACGGGTTTGCGCCGGGCTACTACCAGG
>DBCE01000243.1:446-2607 GCA_002292895.1 Phycisphaerales bacterium UBA966 | reverse complement strand
TGCGAACCGCGCTCAACGATGGCTCCACGGTCAAGCACCACGATCTCGTCTGCATCGCGAATGGTGCTCAGGCGATGCGCAATCACCAAGCATGCGCAGCCACGACGCCGAATTGCGCGGTCGATCTGCGATTCGGTTGTTGCATCAAGCGACGACGTGGCCTCATCAAGGATCAAGATGGAAGGGCGACGCGAAAGTGCCCGCGCAATCTCCACGCGCTGCGCTTCTCCACCGGAAAGATTGATACCGCCCTCCGCAATCATCATGCCCAGACCACCACGCGCATCGATCAATCCCGCCAAGCCGGCATCGTCGGTCGCTTCGCGCATCCATGCTTCAGGAATGAGCGGGTCCCACATGGATAGATTGTCGCGCAGGCTGGCAGCAAAGAGAATTGGTGCTTGCCCCACTACTGCGATGGCAGTGGCGCGCTCGTGGCGAGGGATCGCAGCGAGTGGCCGACCATCCATGAGCACCTCACCAGACCATGGCGAATAGAGACCAGCTGCAAGTTTGGCAGCCGTGCTCTTGCCAGAACCAGTGACGCCCACTATGGCAACGCGATGACCAGGCGCAATACGCAAGGTGAAATCACGGATCAGTGGTTCCGCCGCTTCGCTGTAGCCAAAGACAACATTTCGGAATTCCAGGGCATCAGCGGCTGGCGCCGGTTGTTGGTGTGGAGCGGAGCCCTCCGCGACATTCGGTGCCGCGACTCGTTCGACTGGTTCGACCGGCAACGCCAACGGATCGCGGGGATGTCGGAGGACGTCATCAATGCGCGCCATGGTGGCATTCAGTGATTGAATCTCTTGTCCAAGCGATGCAAGTTCCAACACCGGTCCCATGGCAACAACCAGGATGGCCTGGAACGCCAGCAAGGAGCCAATGGTGATGTGCCCCTGCATGACCTGCCATCCGCCAAATGCCAGAACAATGGCAGAAACCAGCAGGGAAACCAAGAATTCTGGTGCTGCAGTCAGTGTCGTTGATAAGCCTTCGAGCGCCTGCGCGGATGTTGCGGTGCGTGCATTGGCGTCAGCAATCCGCGCAAAGAGATCGTTCTCGCGCCCAGAGGACTTCACTGTTTCAATAGCGGCGAGGCCAGAGGAGAGAGTTCCAGCACCAAGGCCGATGTCCTTTTCAAGCGTCCGTGTGCGATCGACAAGGGCGCGCCCGGATCTCACCACAATGAGAATGACTACGGCGATGATGCCCGTTGCTATCAGGGCGAGATGTTTATCAATGACAAACAGCGCAACGATGAACAGCGTCGACGTGAGTAGACCAACGAGCGCTGGAGCAATCTTGGAAGCAAATGCTTCCGCCAACAGTTCCACAGCATCAAGCCGCTGAACAATGTCACCGGTGTAACGATGCGAGTAGAAATCCACCGGCAGCCGAAGTAAATGATCGAAGAAACGCGCGGCACCAGTAATTGCCAGGCGCTGTTCAAGCTTAGCGAGTAGCTGCTGTTGAACATACGCAAGCACAGCACTCACCACCATGGCGGCGATGGTCAGGGAGATCATTGGTAGTAACCAACCGTTCGCTCCTTCAAGGAGAACGCGGTCGACATACACCGCGCCGAGAGCGGGGAGCGTAAAGGCGGGAACGGCAAGCAATACACCGCACGCAGCGGTGGCTGCTACTACTCGCCAGGAACCACGCATCCGCTCTACTAAGGCTTCGCGAACTCCGCGGGTCCGTCCGCCGCGGCGGAAGTCTGCGGTTGGTGTCAATTCCAGCACGACACCGGTGAACTTTTCATCGAACTCAGCGGCACTGACCCAACGATGGCCGATGGAAGGATCCATGATCCGCCACCGTCCGCGGCTCCATCCTTCCAACACTACAAAGTGGTCAAACCCCCAATACAGAATTCCGGGGAGTTGCAAATCTCGCAGTTCGGCGCTCTCAACTCCGTAACCCTCGCACTTGAGACCGTAGTTGCTCGCCGCAGCGGTGAGTTGCAATGCACTGCTGCCATCACGGCTGACTCCGCACACGCGCCGCGCTTCCTCAATGGCAATGTGCCGACCGTGAAAGGCAAGAATTGACACAAGGCATGCAGCACCGCACTCCACAGCATCCATCTGCACGATGGTTGGCGCAGTCACAACCCGGAGCCCGGAGGGTCGAAACGCTACAGCGCGCGGGG
>DBCE01000243.1:0-296 GCA_002292895.1 Phycisphaerales bacterium UBA966 | reverse complement strand
CAGAGCGTGCCAGGCGTGAGTTGCTTGGGGTATCCAACTCCACCGGTCCAACGCAATCCCGTTGGCGAAGCAGCGTCCACCTCTAGGTCAATGACCGCTGACACGGTTCCGCCATAGCGTCGCTCGATGTCCTGGGCGACTTCTGGACTATTCATAATGCGCAGGAAACTATCTCGAGTGCCCACCACGGGCTCGACATCGCGCACGACAGAACTGATCACCCCAAAGCGTTCGCGGTCCGCAATGGAGGGTTCAACATGCGCGTGCATGTCCTTTTGAACACGCTTACCTTCCGT
>DBCE01000018.1:8173-40409 GCA_002292895.1 Phycisphaerales bacterium UBA966 | reverse complement strand
CGCTCATCGACCTGAGATTGAACCGAAATGAGTGCATCGCTTCCACCCGCCGCTGAGACTGAATACGGATACGCGCCCCCAACGGTGCGGCAGTTCAGTGTGTTCTTGAACAACAAGGTTGGCAAGCTGCTTGAACTGCTGCGCACCTTTGATGAAGCGCCATCCACCCGCCTTGCCGCATTTTCAATTGTTGATTCAAGCGACTACGCCGTCGTTCGCATGATCTTCACCAATGCGGATGCGGCGCGGCACATTCTGCGGCGCAGTCAATACACCTTCGCCGAGACAGACCTGATCATCATGGAGCTCGGCGAACAGCAGTGCCTCAGCGGTGCGTGCCTGTACCTGTTAGGCGCAGAACTCAATATCCGTTTCGCGTATCCAATTATGTTGCGCGGCGAACATCCAGCGGTTGCCATTTGCGTTGATGACAACCACCTTGCGGGGCAGATCCTCCTCCGTAAACGGTTCCGTTTGCTTTCAGAGGAAGATTTGGCTCCCTAAGAGCGCATTCGAAAGTACCCCATGGCCCGCATCATTCGTCACGTCGCCGCTGCCCCCGTCAAGATTGAGCCTTCTGAGAAGCCAATCTTTGTATGCGCCTGCGGTCTCACCAAGAACTTCCCGATGTGCGATGGATCCCACAAAGTCGCCCGCACTGAAGAAGCTGGTCAGCTCTACGTGTACGGCGACGATCGCCAGCCTAAGTCGCATGGCGCCGATGATTTCACCGGCAACACTTGCGCCTAACTTAATCCGCCAGCGAACGCGCCGGATAGGTTGCGGAGGTCTTCGCGGTCTCCCATACTGTGACATGGTCCAGTGCTGCGCCAGCGGCGGTGATCTCATCGCTGAGTAGGTCGTGACAGACCCGTGCGATATTTTCCACGGACGGATTCAACTCCGCAAATTCCACGCAGTCCACATTGAGGTGTCGGTGATCAAATCGATCAAGCACCATGCGGGTGACAATTGCCTCAAGCACTCCGGTTGTTAGGGCAGGCGCACCCGTTCCTGTACGCACGCGGACGGCCACCGCAATTCGATAGTTGTGACCGTGCCCGCTCGGGTGATTGCATTTACCGAAGGTGCGTTGGTTCTCGTCGTCGGACAGTTCTGGGCAATGCAGTCGGTGCGCGGCACTAAACTCAAACTGTTCGGTCATGATGGCGTGATCGCGCATGGAGGTTCTCCAGATGTAGTTGACGAACGGGCCGGGGGACCATTGAATGGTGGAAAGCGGAATTGCTTGTGGGAAATTCCGCTGTAAAATGTCCCCCATATGAGTGACAGCATCAGCGGGATGAATGGGCTCTGAACTACGAAAGAATGACTCCAGCAGCGGCGCGAGGTGGGCTCTCACCAACGCATCAATCTCCTGGATGCCGATCAGATACCCCGTGCGGGCATCGGGAACGCCTATGCACTCCACGGTCACCTCATGATGCGCCGTGAATCCATCGGAAGGGGGTATCCCCGCGAATCCGTTCCGATGCGGCTCCTTTGGAGAAATCTTCCTCTGCATCCCCGCTGCTGATGCGGGAATGCCGATTCGGACGGTGCGCCGCAGGGCGATGGACTTGCATAAAAGTTTCTTCATAATCGATCGCAATTGGTGAGATAAGCATTAGCATAGGTGCGTAACAACCCTATACTTTGGCATCTTAGTGAGCCCCCGGAAGGGCTCGGCGTGAGCTTGTCTCCGCCGGGCCTTTTTAATTTTTCGGGTTCATTTCTGCCATTTCACTTGCTAACCGAGACCGCTCTGCGCCGATGAGTGAAGTGCGATGCATGCACCCATCCGGGTTCAACTCACCACGTCAACACCGCGCGTCGCTCGGTGGACGAACATACCCGGCGCAGCGATACGCGCGACGCGCATGGTTGCGCTTTCGGTTGCCGCAAGCACCATGGTTTCGTGTGCGGACCCTGCCAAGAGCGGGGCGTTGCCAACTCCGCAGGAGCACCCATCGGTCGCCGTCACTGTGCCGCTTCCCGTCATTCAACTTGCCCCTGGCATCGTGGTCGATCGCACCGCTGGTGAGGTCCGCGTGGAAGCAGAGGTTGCTGCTGATCGAGGCTGGCTCGAACAGGCCGTCTGTAAAGCAGGGACCCGGGAACACGAATCGCTGCTAGCGGTGATCGTTGCACCAAGCAGCATTCATGCCGCGCTCCTCTTGATTGGATTGGAACCAGGCGCGCCAGGCGAGTGGCGTGCCGCCACTGATGGATCGGGCGCGGTGCAACGCATCTCGCCCAGCGGATCGCCGTTGGAACTGTGGGTGCGCACCAGTGCTGGGGACATGCCGCTCTCATCGTGGATTCATGACCCCGTTCATGGACATTCGTTCCCCGTTCAGCCATGGGTATTCGCCGGTTCACGCGTACGATCAAACACCAAGAGCATGGGACCCGGCGAGCACTACGTGGCAGATCGAACCGGCAGCGTCGTGGGCATCGTGACCTTTGGCGACGAGACGATCGCGTGCACATCCGTCCTGTCCGATCAGGCCGAACTGGACGCGCCCGCGTGGCAGGCGAATTCGGAACGAATGCCTGAGCCCGGAACGCGCGTTGAACTACTGATTCGCCGCACGGGATATGTTGCGCCCGCAACTCCAGCCATCCCCGCAGGGCGCGCGCCATGAGATTCCTTGGCATCGATCCTGGATTGCGCATCACCGGCTACGCATGCGTGGAACTTCGACCGGGTGCCGCGGAGCCAGCGCTGGTGGAAGCGGGCGTGGTGCGACTGAATGCCAAGGACTCCATTTCCGCGCGGCTTCGAGCATTGCATGAAGAACTTGGCGCGCTGATCGATGAACTTGGCCCGGCGCGCATGGCGGTTGAAGAGGTCTTTGTTCATAGCGCGCACGTCAGCACGGCGGTGGTGATGGGGCACGGCCGCGGGGTGGTGCTGCTTGCCGCCGCTCTGCGCGATCTGCCGATTGACGAGTTTGCCCCCGCTGAAATTAAGAAGGCGCTCACCGGACGTGGGCAAGCAAGCAAAGAACAGATGCAGCGCGCCGTCATGCAGCAGTTCTCGCTGCGCACACTCCCGGAACCACCGGACGTTGCCGATGCCATTGCGATTGCCGCATGTGCCGCGCGTCGATTCACCGGCGCGCGACTAGGCTCCACTGCGCCATGACGGCATCCGTACCCATGTTCCTGATTTCGCGGCGCTTGATGAGCGATCAACTCACGCCGGTATTGGCATATCGGCGGCTGGTGTCCGCTGACGATCGCGCCGCGCCGAGTTTCCTTTTTGAGAGCGTGGAGAACGGTTCATCGGTCGGTCGCTGGTCCATGTTGGGTGCGCAGCCCATATTGGAAGTGCTGGCGCGCGCCAACGCGGTGACTGTGCGTGATCGACGGCGTGGGACGGAAGAGCAGAGCACGGCAATCAATCCGCTTGAAACCGTGCGTCTTCTGGGTGCGCGGTTCACGCCGCATCCGATTGATGCCATGCCCGACGCATTCCACGGTGGCTGGGTGGGCTTCTGTGCGTTTGATGCTGTTCGCTGGCTTGAGCCCGGCAAGCTTCCATTTACTGCCGCGCCGCGCGATGATCGACAACTTCCGGATATGCATTTCGGGATGTACAGAGAAGTAGCTGTCTTTGATCATGTTGCCAAGGTGGTGCACGCCGTGATTTCCGTTCCGGCTGATGAGCACGCCGATGAGGCAAGTGCACTGAAACACGGTCGCGCAGCGCTTGACGCATTCTGCGCGCGACTACTTGCTGGCGCACCGCCATTGGCGCCGGGCGCTGTAGACCTTGATATTGCCGCACGGCCGGTGCCCGGCGAACGCGCTTCGATGTCGCGCGCGGAGTTTGAGAACGCGGTGCTCCGCGCGCAGGATTACATCCGAGCGGGCGATGCATTTCAGGTGGTTCTCAGCCGGCGCCAAGACCGCAGTACGCCTGCCGATCCGTTTGATATTTATCGCGCGCTGCGAGTAGTGAACCCCAGTCCGTACCAGATCTACTTGCAGGCGGAAGGGTGCATCTTGGTCGCTTCGAGCCCGGAGATCCTCTGCCGTGTTCGTGGACAAACCGTTGTTAATCGACCGCTTGCGGGCACTCGGCGCCGGGGTGGCACGGAGGCGGAGGATCGTGCGCTGGAAATTGAATTGCTCGCGGACGAAAAGGAGCGCGCCGAGCATGTGATGCTTGTTGATCTTGGGCGCAATGATGTTGGCCGCGTGTGCCAGCAGGGCACCGTGAGCGTTGATCGCTGCATGGAAGTTGAGCGTTACAGTCACGTCATGCACATCAGTTCAACGGTGACTGGCGAACTGAGCCCCGGGCTCGATTGTTGGGACGCGCTGCGTGCCACGTTGCCCGTTGGAACGGTGAGCGGTGCACCGAAAGTTCGCGCTATTCAGATCATTGATGAACTCGAACCAGTGCGTCGTGGACCGTATTCGGGCGGCATTGGTGCTGTTGGATGGGACGGCGATATGGACATCGCTTTGGCACTGCGCACCATGGTGATTCCAACCGCCGGGCATACCGAAGGCGCGCCATGGGATGTGCATTTGCAAGCCGGTGCCGGCGTGGTTTTGGACTCAGTGCCAGCTGCTGAGTTTGAAGAGACGATCGCCAAGTGTGCCGGTCTTGGTCGCGCGATCGATCTTGCAGAGCGTGCGTTCGGTGTTCAGTGAATACGCGGCACCGCTAATCAAGCGGAATGGGCGAATCATCATCAGTCGCCCGTTGCGCGGCGCGTTGTGCGGCTTGCTGCGCAGCGCGATTCGCGGCCGCACGGCGAGGGTCTGGCTCCGGGTTTGCGCCAGCACTGGGGCTGTCGCTCGGTGCTGACAACTTTCGCTTTATCGGTGGCGCTGCCAGCGCGTCGCCTGCGGACGAGCCTTGATACGCAAGCAATCCGCTTGCAGCACCCCATGCTGCTGCTCCAACAAGTCGTAGCAAGATGACAATCGCGGTTGGCGCGTTGGCGGCGCTAACAATTTCCGCAAACATCACTACACCCACCGCGGCGAAGGTCAGGGGCAGCAGGTACTTCGGGCGCTCAACCTCAAGTGCGAGGCGTCCAATGACGCCATCGACCAGTATGGACCCAGTGATCAGTCCGAGCGCCATCGCGCCGAACCAGAGTCCACCGACCGAAAGGCGAATGACCCCATCAATCGTCGGGCCAACCGCGGAGGAAAGTCCGAAGTTCAGGAAGATCAGCGCGATCACGCCGCTCCCCAATTCAACAAAGAGCAGGGTTTGGGCGCGCTTAAAGTCTTGTGCCCCGGCACTCACCACCTTGGAAGGGAGCGACTTCGCCGCATTTCGCAAAGCGATCAGACGTTGCACGCTGCCGACCAGTGCCAAGACGGCCAGTGGCGGACCCACGCACGAGACCATAAAGAGCCCAAGCGGCGCGCCAAACAGGAATGCTTTGGAGTAGGAGCGCAGCGATTCGGCCGCCGCCTCGCGTCGACTTTCCTCAACAGCCACTCCTTCGAGCGTGTCCCGAACGGGAAGTCCGCATTCGGGGCAGTTGGACCCTTGGTCGGTTCCGCGCAGGTTGTAGCCACACCCTTGGCAGGGCAAATCGCTCGCCACGCCAGCATTGGCAGGGCGCTTCAGGCGACGGGTGGGATCGGGGGGACTAGAAATTGAAGTTCTCAGGAAATCGAAAGGGATTTTCAATGTGAACAGCGCGTACTGTGGCGAAGTATAAGACGCAGACCCCATGTTCATCGGAGATCTATTCATGCCCCGTCCAATTGCTAGCCCATCACGCCGCAGTTCCGCCATTGCGGCAGTTGCGGCATGTTGCATGGGTGCGTCCTCGTTCGCAAGCCTGATGCAGGGAGCGCAAGCCCCCGCCCGCGCCGCGGTGTCAGCCGCAGTTCCGCCCGCCGCACCCGCTGCGCCAGCAACGTCCGCGGAGCCGTGGAGTGAGCAACTGTGGAACGCCGCTCGAACCGGGAATCGTCAGCAGGTGGACCTGCTCTTAGAAAACGTTCCTGCCGATGCCACGAGTGATGCCGCCAAGCGCCTCCGCGAATCGGTGACTCGACGCGATGAGCACGTTGCCACGACGTCAAAGAAGGTGGCCGAGCAGCGCGTTGAAAAAGCCAAGGAGATGTCCGATGCGGTTGCTGCTGGCAAGGCCACCAAGGCGCTCATTGGAGCCGCGTATCTGAAATTCCTTTCGGATGACTGGAAGGTGGATTTGGCATCGCCGGGCGTCAAGGCGGCGATCGCACTCGCCGACACCACGATTGCCAAAGCGCGCGCCGAGGGTGACTGGCTCTACGCAGAGGAACTTCTCAATCGCGTTCGTTCCCTCTATGAAGGTTCAACGCAGAAGGAAGAATTTCAGAAGTACGACGACGCACTTGAAACCGACGTGAGTCGGCGCGTCATGTTGGTGCTGGAGTATGCGCCGCACGCTTGGTACGACCTGCGCAAGAAGCAATACGAACGCCTCGATGAGAAGGACCGCAAAGAACCATTTGCTCCCTTCAACGAGAAGGGTGATGCTGACTGGAAGCAGACAATCGAAGGTATCAATGAGCGAATCCTTGCGGAGGCGCTGACGCAGATCGCAGCACAACACCTTGAGAATGTCGGTTGGAAGCCGCTCATTGAAGGTGGACTTTCCATGGTGCATCAGTTGTCCACCACGCCAGCGCTCAAGGAGAGATTCCCATCGCTGGGTGATGCAACGCTGGCCGGTGCGTTCGGTCAAGCAGTGACTGACCAGTCAACGTCAGTTGCAGCGATGCGCGCTGAAGAAGTAGACGCCAAGACCTTCAACAAGGTGTTCGCGGCATTGCGAGCAGCCAACGACGCGACCGTGAAACTGCCAGTGGAAGTGATTGTCCGTGAGTTTGGAAACGGCACCATGGCAACCATGACGCACGACTTTGAGGATCCCTACACGGAGATCGTCTGGCCAGACCGCATGCGTCGCTTTAGTCAGGCGATCAAGGGAAACTTTGTGGGCGTAGGCATTCTCATTCGCCACAATGAGAAGCGTGAAATCGTGATCATCAATCCACTTGATGGCAGTCCGTCCAAGCGCGCGGGCATCAAGCCGCAGGACAAGATCACCTCCGTGAATGGCCTGAACACCGCGGACTGGCCGCTTGACAAGGCGGTTGACACCATCACCGGACCTGCAGGTACTCCAGTCACTCTGGGCATCACCCGCGAGGGCGAGGCAAAGCCGATTGAGTATCCACTGGTTCGCGAACGCATCAAGATGTACTCAGTGCAAGGCTGGAAGAAGACCGGTTACAACGAGCGCTTTGAGCCGCAGTGGGACTGGTACGTCGATCCGGAAGACGGCATTGGCTACATCCGCTTGACTGGATTCAATGAGGACACATTCACCGACTTCCTGAAATCAATGCGCGAGATGTCCACGCAGCGTGATATCAATGGCTTGATCTTGGATCTGCGCGGTAACCCTGGCGGACTTCTGCAGAGCGCGGTTTCGTTTGTCAATGCGTTCTTGCGCACCGGTCGAATTGTCAGTGTTGAGGATCGCAACGGTCAGGAGCTATACGCATTCACGGCGCAGCGTCAGCGCGCACCGCTTGCGGATGTGCCAACCGTGGTGCTCATCAATGAGGGAAGCGCCAGCGCCAGCGAGATTGTCTCTGGTGCGTTGGAAGCCCATGACACGGCAGTGGTGATCGGCGAACGCAGTTTCGGCAAGGGCAGTGTTCAGGAAGTACATGACATAGATGGCCGTGGTGCCGAAGCCAAGGCAAATGTGAAGTACACGGTTCAGCACTACCTGTTGCCCGCGAAGCCAGGCGAGACAAAGGGTCGGCTTGTTCATAAGCAGCCCGGATCGGATGACTGGGGAGTCATGCCTGACTACGTAGTGAAGTTGTCTCCTGACCAGATTGAGGAGATCAACAAGATTCGCGCTTCTGCCGACGATGTTCCGGAAGAGGCTGCCGACGGCATGGTTGAGGTTCCTGGATCGGCGAAGGCGCCCGGCGATGAGCCTCCTGCCAACGGTACTGAGGTCGACAAGAAGGCGAAGGAGCCACGCGACCCCGCCGAATTGGTGATGAAGGGAATCGATCCGCAGGTCGAGATGGCGGTCCTGTTGCTGAAGGGTCGGGCGCTCGGGCAGGCAGAGAAAGCCTCGTCCGCCGCTCCCGCGACTGCACCCGCACAGCGCCCGGCGGCGCCGGACGCAGCCGGCAAGGCCCGTTCCTGACCGCTTGAAATTGGCTCGGATTCTCGAGAACATGTGAAGAAAGCACACGCGCGGTTTCGGCATTGCCGGAACCGCCCGTGCCTTCTATACTTATGGGTCTGTTTGCGCCGCAGCCGCGTTGACGTTCGTCGCCCGGCGCCTGTTTCCAGTTTGCACTGACTCCACCCATGACAAGTCTCTCTCATCCAACCGCTGGCGGAACTTCCGCACCGGCGTCACCGCACTCGGTTGTCCATACCAAGGTGTACGGTGATGCCGAACACCTGCAGGTTCCGGCCGCCGCCGCCCATGTCTCTTCCGAGCAGATGCTGGACTGGTTCAAGCAGATGCTTCTCATCCGCGAATTTGAACTGCGCTGCATGCAGGCATATCAGGAGAAGAAGATCGGTGGCTTCTGCCACGTCTACATCGGTCAAGAGGCCGTAGCTGTTGGTTGCACCGCTGCAGTCCAGCACAAGGATCCGATCGTCACTGCCTACCGCGATCACGGTCACGCCTTGGCGCGTGGGATGGATCCAAAGCATTGCATGGCGGAGATGTTCGGTCGCATTGGTGGCTGCGCCAAGGGCAAGGGCGGCTCGATGCACATGTTTGATCGCGACAACAATCTCTATGGTGGCCACGGCATCGTCGGTGCACAGACGCCGCTTGGCGCCGGGCTCGCCTTCGGCTGCAAGTACATGGACGAGGTGATTGACGGTAAGCCGAATTCGCGCGTTTCCTTGTGCTTCCTTGGCGATGGCGCACTGAATCAGGGCGCTTTCCACGAGGCGATGAATCTGGCTGGTCTGTTCGACATTCCGGTGATCTACGTGGTTGAGAACAACGGTTACTCCATGGGTACCGCGATTGCGCGTGGAACCACCATGGCGCATTCGTTGATTACCAAAGCCGCTGGTTACGGAATTGATGGTTACGTCGTTGACGGAATGGACGTTGTGGGCGTGTATGCGGACATGAAGCGCATTGCGGACAAGTGCCGCGCGACCAGCCGTCCAGCGTTCGTTGACATGCGTACGTACCGCTACAAGGGTCACTCCATGAGCGATCCGCGTAAGTACCGCACCAAGGAAGAAGAAGAGGTCTTTGAGACCCACGACCCAATTGGTCGTCTTGAAGCGCGTCTCAAGACCGCTGGACTGCTGACCGACGACAGCCTGAAGGCCATGCAGAAGGCCGTGCGCGACACGGTTCGCGACGCCATTACCTGGAGCGATGAGAGTCCAATTCCGCCGATGGCGGAGCTCTATCACGACGTCTTTGTAGAGCCATGGGGTCCATACACAGGCAGCAGCCAGCCCGCGATGAACGGTGGAACGGCAAATCCGCCATCCATGCGCACGATTGATACCAAGGAGGAGTTGTCATGAGTGCAGTGCGTGAAATTGAATACCGTGATGCCCTTCGCGAAGCGATGAGCGAGGAAATGCGCCGCGACAAGCGCGTCTTCCTGTTGGGTGAAGAAGTTGCCGAATACAACGGCGCTTACAAGATCAGCCGTGGCATGCTCGATGAATTCGGCGCGCGCCGCGTGATTGACACGCCCATCTCGGAGAGCGGCTTTGCTGGTCTTGCCATCGGCGCCGCCATGATGGGTCTCAAGCCAGTGGTGGAGTTCATGAGTTGGTCATTCAGCTTGGTAGCTGCTGACCCCATCTTGAACAACGCGCCGAAGATGCTGTACATGTCCGGCGGCCAATTCGGCTGCCCGGTGGTGTTCCGTGGTAATGACGGCGCAGGCGGTCAGCTCGGTAGCACTCATAGTTGGTGCGTTGAGGGTCTGTACTCCAACGTCCCCGGCATCAAGATTGCCATCCCTTCCAATCCATACGACGCGAAGGGTCTTCTCAAGACGGCCATTCGTGGCAGCGACCCGGTGTTCTTCTTGGAGAGCGAGCGCATGCTCGGCAACAAGGGCGAAGTGCCGGAAGAGGAGTACCTGATTCCATTTGGTCAAGCAAAGGTGATCCGTTCTGGCACCGACTGCACTTTGGCAAGCTGGGGTCGCCCCGTGCACTTCTGCATGGAAGCAGCGGAAGAAATGCAGAAGTTGGGCATTTCCTGCGAAGTGATCGATCTGCGCACCGTTCGTCCGTTGGACATTGGAACCGTGGTTCGCAGTGTCAAGAAGACCGGCGCGTGCGTGGTGGTTGACCAGTCCTGGAGCTTTGGTAGCCCCGGTAGTGAGTTGGCATCACAGGTGCATCGCCACTGCTTTGACGATCTTGACAACTACGTGCACCGCGTTCATTCCGCGGATGTGCCTACCCCGTATGCCACGAACCTTGAGCAGGAATACTTGCCGAACGCGCGCAAGATTGCTGAAGCTGTTCGTAGTGCCACGTACAACCTCTGACCCGCAGCTGCTGAACAGGATTCCCATGCCGATTAATGTGACTATGCCCCGCCTCTCCGACACGATGGAGCAGGGCACCGTCGTCAAGTGGCACGTCAAGGTCGGCGACAAGGTCGCCTCCGGACAAGTGATCGCCGACATTGAGACTGACAAGGCCACCATGGAACAGGCGGTCTTTGATGAAGGCATCATTGCCAAGTTGGTGTGCCCTGAAGGCAAGCAGGTAAAGGTTGGAGACGTGATTGCGGTTCTTGCCGAAGACGGCGAATCGGTGTCTGATGCTGCGTCATCGAGCGGTGCCGCGCCTGCGACCCGTGGTACGGCGAGTGCAGCACCTGCGGCGAATGCAGCAGCAGCGCCAAGCGCTACTTCCACGGCAGCGCGGACGATCGTTGCAGACGTTCACGCAACAGACGTCACGAGCGGAGACCGTATGCGCGTATCGCCGCTCGCCCGCCGTATGGCCAGTGAGATGGGCGTCGAACTATCACAGGTGCAGGGGTCCGGCCCAGGCGGTCGCGTGGTGAAGCGTGATGTGCTCCTTGCGGCTGAGAATCGAAGTGCGGCAGTGCCAGCGGCGCGTGGCGTACAGGCAGCGGCCAACGACTTGGTTGCGGCAACCCCGTCGATGATTCCTGCAGCCGCGGCCAGCGCCGGTGCACTTGTGCACGGAGCGCAGAGCATCGAAGTTCCAGTGTCCAACATGCGCGGCATCATTGCCAAGCGCTTGGTGGAGAGTAAGCAGCAGATCCCGCATTACCAAGTGACCATGAAGTTCTCCATGGATGCGGTGCTTGCGTTGCGCGGCTCGCTCAATGAGCAGCTTGCTTCGATGGAAGTGAAGCTCAGCGTCAATGACTTCATCGTTCGCGCCTGCGCGCTGGCGATGGCTAAGAACCCCTTCTTTAACGCCAGTTGGGCCGGCGACCGGATCTTGCTGCATCAGCAGGTCAATGTTGGCGTTGCTATTGCGCTTCCGGAAGAGAAGGGCGGCGGGCTGGTGGTTGGCGTTGTGAAGGATGCCAATCTCAAGAGTCTGCGACAGATCTCTGGCGAGATTCGTTCGCTTGGTGAGAAGGCACGCACCAAGGGTCTCTCCATGGATGAAATGTCGGGAGCAACGTTCACCATTTCCAATCTTGGAATGTTTGGCGTGGACAATTTCACTGCGATCATCAATCCGCCCAACAGCGCCATTCTTGCATGCGGCGCGGCGTTGGAGCAGCCAGTGGTCCGCAATCACCAGTTGGTGGTTGGTTGGGAGATGGCAGCAACGCTCAGCCTTGATCACCGCGTGATTGATGGCGCCATGGCATCCAAGTATCTCCAGAGCCTGAAGCAGTTTGTTGAAGGCCCGACGATGCTGCTGGTGTGAGAACGACATCGGTGACGGCAATGACAACCGAGCAGGTACCCATCCTCGGTGTGACACTTGCGGAGTTCATTCCCGTGGCGAAACGCCATGGAATGTCGCTGTTTGATGCGCAGACGCTTTACCGAGGATTCCATCGTCGCGGTGAAGTCCAGGGTGGAACGTTTCCGGAGTGGATCTCTGACGCACGTCGGCCCATCAAAGACCGACACGTTGATGGCGAGACCGTGAAGTTCACCATGGCGCTCGACGACGGTCTAGAGACCGAAACCGTGGTCATTCCGATGTGCCATCCGGATGGCACCACCACGCGCACCTTGTGCGTTTCCAGTCAAGTGGGATGCGCCATGGGTTGCCGCTTCTGCGAGACCGCGCAAATGGGATTGATGCGCAGCTTGTCTGCTGCCGAAATCGTTGCGCAACTGCACGCCGCGCGCTTCATGATTGGTGATGCCGCCACTGGAAGTCCTGGTTACCCCATTAAGAATGTGGTCTTCATGGGAATGGGCGAACCGATGGACAACATCGATGCGGTCCTTGCAGCTATTCAGGTGATCACCGATCGCAACGCCTACGAGGTTGCGCCAATTCACGTCACCGTCAGTACCGTTGGACGCATTGCGGGCATTCGGCGCTACGGAGAGTTCGTCTCGCAGACGGGATTTCACCGGCTCAATCTTGCGGTGAGTCTGAATGCGCCGAACGATCGGATTCGCTCCGAGATCATGCCCATCAACCGTTCGGAGCCGATTGCGGACCTGATGGCCGCGCTGTTGGCGTTTCCGAAACGGGTGAATGCGGCCATTTGCGTGGAGTATGTGTTGATTCCGGGGGTCAACGATGCCCAGGAGCACTGCGATGAAGTGTGCGCTTTGCTTCGGCCGCTGCGGTGCTCGCTGAACGTCATTCCGTACAACCCGCGTCGCGGTTCGCCGTGGCCGGCGCCGGAAGAGCCTCGTGTGCAGGAATTTGTTGCACGAGCCATTGCCAACGGACAATTCTGTAAACGCCGAGGAACCAAGGGTCGAAGTGCAATGGCGGCTTGCGGCCAACTGGGCAACGAGAATATTCGTGCCAGAAAATTTGTTGATTTGGCGGATAAATTGGGGGATAAAGAAAGAGTGCAGATTCGTGTGGTTGGTGCCCAAAACGCCCCCGAAGTCACATAAAGCCCGGTAGTCTCCGACGCGTGACCGATATCTCGATCTCCAGCTACTCGTTCCAACGCCTCATCAAGAGCGGCGAAATCCGCCTCGAGGACACGCCCAAGCTTGCACGTGAGTGCGGCGCAGATTGCATTGAAATCGCGACGGGCGGCACGCTCGGCCCGGTGCTTGATGAGGCCCTCGCGGGCCGGCTTGCAGACGCGGCAGATGCCGCTGATGTGGCGATCGTCGGCTTCGCGATTCATGCCAACCTGATTACCCCTGACAATCAACTTGACGATGCCGCCATTGAAGCGGTCATGAACCAGTTGGCTGCTGCATCGTCCATCGGTGTCGATCGTGTTCGGCACGATGCTGCATGGCGCGGTCCATCTGACAATCATTCCGATGAAGCATGGGATGCAGCCCTCTGGCCATTGACCAAGGCGTGCCGTTCCATCGCTACCCGCGGCGCATCGCTGGGCGTTCGAACCAGTATCGAGAACCACGGATTGTTCCTGGCGCCGGCTTGGCGCGTGGAGCAACTGTTGAACTCAGTGCAACATCCGAACTTCGGTGTGACCCTCGACCTTGGCAACCTGCTGTGGGCGCCTCAGGACTTGGTGGCATCCACCCGTTCGTTGGCTCCATTTGCCGTGACGGTCCACGTGAAGGACTTCAAGAAGGGTTCCGATGATCCGGCGGCATGGCCAACCTATCCGGGCGGCCCGCGTGCATTGCCAGTAGCGCTCGGCGCCGGCGATTTGCCGCTGGTGGCGCAGATTGATGCGTGCCTCGAAGCCGATACGAATCCACTGTGGGTTGCTGAATTTGAAGGTCCGCACGGCGACGTGCGTGCTGAGGTGAAGCGCTCATTTGAGTGGCTTCGCAAGCAGCTCGGTTGAGTGGCAGAGACGTTGAGTGACTTCCAAGTCCCGCACCCCGGTGCGGGACTTGTGTTTTTGGATCATCACATCAATCGCTATTCAACACGGCGGGGTTGCCGCACTACAATCCCGCTCCCGATGCATCTGAAACACTCTGATCATGAACATGGCCCTCCGATTGTTCCGGTGACTTTCATTTTGGAAGAGCCGGAGATGTTGACGGGTACCAAGCAAACCGAATGGACGCTCATGGGCGGCGAGCATGAGTCGGTGCTCGAACTGGCCATGGAGCACGGCATCAATATTGAGCACGCATGCGGAGGCGTCTGTGCGTGCAGCACCTGTCATGTGTATGTAGAGCAGGGCATGGCATCGCTGACTGAGGCCACCGAGGCCGAGGACGATCGGGTGGAGGAAGCCCCTGGCATTCAGCGCAACAGTCGATTGAGTTGCCAGTGCGAGATTCGCGGCACCGGTCCAATCATCATCCGCGTTCCGGCATGGAATCGGAATGCTGTGAAGGAAATCCCACACTGAACCGGATGAGTACTGCCGTTCGGCGGGCATCGGTAGTGGTCATCGGCGCCACGCTGATGTTGTCCGGGTGCGGTGAGTCTTCGAGTCCGCCACCACAGGCTCAGGCCCCAGCGCCCGCGCTGCCGCTCGACGCTGCAACCGTTGCCGTTCTTGATCGTGGCGTTGGCGAGATGGGGATGTTTGAATTTGCTGCGGCTGAAGCAACATTTGCCGAGGTTTTGAAGACCCATCCAGCGCTCTATGAGGCTCGCCTGAATCATGCGATTGCGATCCTGAACCAGACGGGCGATGGAACCCAAGCGCGAGCGATCGAACTGCTTGACGGCATTCTGAAAGATCATCCTGGTGATTACCACGCGGAATATTGCCAGGGTCTTGGCTACCTCTTTCTTGGTGACCCCGGCCGCGCCTTGCCGCGATTTCAGCGTGTCGCTGCGCAGCAGGGCGCTGATCCCTACGCGCAGTTCTACGTTGCTCAGTGCAGCGAGTTGCAAGGCGACTTAGCGGCAGCGCGCGGTTTCTACACACGCGCTGCAGAGCTTGATCCGTACCTGCGCAGTGCGCTTCTTGGATTGCAGCGCGTCCAGGCTCGACTGGGTGACGACGCAGCATCAGCTGCCGCGCTTGAAGGATTTCAGCGCTTGGCGGACAACCCACGCAGTCACCTAGCGGAGTTCAAGTACACGCGCATGGGTTCCATAGGCGAAGCGGTCCTTCCGCAATCGCCGCCGCGCGCGGTGGTGCGTCAGCCGGGCCCCATTGTCGCGGCTCTCGATGCGATGCCCATTGATGGATTGCCGCCGGCGCCTGGAATAGTTGTGGCCTTGGTACCTGCCGCGGATATCAACGGTGACGGGACCTTGGATTTCGTGGCGCAAGTTGATTTCGTTGAAGAGTCCCGTGTTGAGCGACGCTTCGTTCGGAGTGGTGCCAACGGTCGTTGGACGATGGACGCAAGCACCGCTGACGCACTCCGACGCGGGCGGCACATGTGGGGCGATCTGAATAACGATGGCATGGTGGATGTGGTCTTTGGCCGCGTCGATGCCGCCACGCGCATTATTGGCGGCGGTATGTGGCTGGGCTGGGCGCAACAGACCGCGCCGGGTAAGTGGCGGAGTTGGACCTTTGCCGGCATGGCTGAGCCGGGCGACGACGTTGTCTTGTGTGCCGACCTTGACCATGACGGTGATTTAGATCTGCTATTCACCAATGCAACGGGTAGCGGGGTCATGTGGAACCTGGGACGCGCGGGTGCGGTGGAGCCGATTGCATGGGAGCGCCGCGAGATTCCCGGAACCCTGACGTCGGCGCGTGCCACTGCGGCGGACCTTGATAACGATGGCGACCTTGACTTGCTCTTGTGGTCTGCTGGAGGTGCCGCCGCGCAAGTATGGAAGAATGACCGCCTATGGGCGTGGTCGCGCGATCCGGCGTTGAGTGCGTTTGAATCATCCGGACCAGGCGCGGTAGTGGTGTTCCGACGGAACGAGGACGGGCATCCGGCAATCGCCACGCTGGTGGATGGATACGGTGGCGGAACGCATCAGGCGATGCAACTGTGGGAGTCATCACAAGGCACATGGACGGCCGGCCCGCGTACGGCGGTCACCAATGCGCTGGCCCTTTGGGTGACCGATCTTTCGGGGAGTGGTCACGCAAACATTGTGGTGCTGGAGAATGACGCTCCGATCGGCCCAGTTCCAACGAGTCCGATTCCAGTGATTCCGGCGCCAGCAAGTGCAGCGCTTGCGATTCTTGACGCGCATGGCGGACTGGTTGAGCGCATCAACGGGGTGCCCGCGGGCTTAGAACTCGCGGTGATCGACGCGCGTGGACCGGTTGGTGTGGCGCCTGCGGTCACTGCCGGTGGTCCAGCGCGATGGATGGCCCCCGGTAGCGGGCGTTGGCCGTACGCCGCACTCTCGTTCCGTGGTCGCATTGATCCGTCGCAGCAAATGCGCACGAACGCAAGCGGTATTGGCACCCGCATGGATGCTCGCATTGGTGGTGAATGGGTAGCACGCGATGCACTGCCATGGCGTGGCGGCGGTAACTCACAAGCGCTCGAACCGATTGCGGTGGGCCTTGGCGATGCTACGAGCGCGGATTTCGTTGCGATTGATTGGCCGGATGCCGTGACGCAAACTGAGCTTGGAATTGCTGCCGGTTCGCAAACCGTGGTCGAGACGCAGCGGCAGATTTCAAGTTGCCCCGTGATCTTTGCGTGGAATGGTTCTTCGTATCAGTTTGTTACCGATTGCCTGGGCGTTGGTGGCATCGGCTTCCTTGCCGGCATTGAGCGTTCTGCGTCTGGTTCGCTGCGCGCGGTGTATCCGCCCGCGCGACCATGGGAACGTGTGGCGATCGGTGGCGCGGATGCGCTTGTTGCGCAGGACGGCGCGTATCAGATTCGGCTCGGCGAGCCAATGGAAGAGGCGTGCTACTTGGATGCCGCGCGACTGGTTGCATGGGATGTGCCCGCTGGCTGGCAAGTAGCCATGGATGAACGCATGGGAGTGAATGGAGCGCCGCCAACTGGTGAGGCTTGCTTCTTCCGTGCGGCGATGCAGCCGATCTCAGCAGTGGTTGCCGTGGGTGGCGCGGATGAATCCGATCAGTCGAAAGCGATTTCAGCGCGCGATGGAAAGGCGGCGGACTTTGGCGTGGCCGATCCGCGCTTCATCGGACGCCTTGGCAAGGAAGCGGTGTTGACCCTGGAGTTCCCTACGGCGCTCGATGGTCATGCGGGTGACCCCGCGCTTCTGGTTGATGGTTGGGTTGAGTATCCATATTCATCGACCGGCTTCGCCATGTGGCAAGCATCCGCTCCGTACCAAGCGCTTTCGATGGAAGCACGCGACCCCGTCACCGGGGCGTGGAAGTCGGTGGTTGCGGAGTACGGCTATCCGGCCGGCATGTCACGACGCGCAGTGTTTCCAGTGCCGCGCAGCGCGCTGCCGCCAGGGTGTACCGCGCTCCGATTGCGGACCACCATGGAGGTCTACGTTGATCGTGTTGAACTGGCGTGGTTTGAGCCATGCCCGCAAGCGCGCCGAGTTGCAGCACCGCTACTCACAGCGTCAGTCGTGGATGCCGGTTTCGCGGCGCGCGTTCCGCATCCGCAACGCAGACCGGACTATGACTATGCGCGACGCGCTCCGCTGTGGGATTGTCGTAAGCAGCCTGGTCTGTACACGCAGTTTGGTGAGTGCACTCCGCTATTGGCCGCCACCGACGACGCGGTAGCCATCTTTGGCGCTGGCGAAGAAGTGCAACTGCGCTTTGATGCGGCAAAGACGCCGCGCCCGGCGCCAGGGATGATCCGCACGTGGGTCCTTGAAGTGGACGGCTGGTGCAAGGACATGGACATGCTGACTGGCGACGGATCCACGCTTGGGCCTCTGCCGTTCCGGGAGGGAAAGTCCGCCACGCCCGCCCGCGACGCACTGCATGCCCAGTTCAATATCCGTTGGGCTGGCGGCCGCTAGATCTCGCTCACCGCAATCTTTCGGTACGACACGCCTAGACTGCGTGGAGTGGCGACACGCCGTGTTGCTGCCATCTCCCGTGTCTCCGCGCTCGACTTCTCGCGTGACTTCCCGACTCGATCCCGCACATGGCTGACCCTCGCCCCAGACTCATTCCGCCCGGTGGTGTAGTGACCCCGCGGATGCGTGCGCTGTTGCTGGTGACGCTGGTGCTGTTTGCGCTCCTCACGATCAACTCCATTTATCTGGGCGGCGTCACCCTCACGGAGTGGTTCACCAAGGAGCAACGCCAGAACTCCTTCTACTTGTGGATGTTCCTTGGGCATCTGGTGCTTGGTCTGGCCATCACATTGCCCGCGATCGCCTTTGGTGCCTGGCACTGGAAGCGGTCGCATCACCACCCGAACCGGCGTGCAGTTCGCATGGGGAATGTCACGTTTATTGCAGCCATTGTCACGCTGGTCACGGGTGTGTTACTGACACGAGTTGACGTTGCGGGGGTGGTGGCAGAACTTCGACAACCAGGTGCACGCACCGTGGCGTACTGGATGCACATGGCAGCACCGCTCGTGGTGGTGTGGGGCTTCGTGCTGCATCGATTGGCCGGTCGACGCATTCGTTGGCGCACCGGATTTGCAGTGGTGGCCGCGTCGCTCCTGATGGTGGTTGGATTTGATGGTTGGCATCGGTTCGATGCGTCGCGGCCGCGTCCAAGTCCGAAAGACGGCGCGGCGTACTACGAACCAAGTTTGGCACGGACCGCAAACGGCGCGTTCATTCCGGAAAGTGCGCTTTCTCAGAATGATTACTGCATTTCCTGCCATCCTGATGCCTATCGATCATGGGCACACAGCGCTCATGCCGCTAGCAGTTTCAATAATCCGATGTACGCCTTCAGCGTCCGTGAAACACGGCGACGCTCATTTGAGCGCGAGGGAAATGTCAACGATGCGCGATTCTGCGCAGGCTGCCATGATCCGGTGCCGTTCTTCACTGGCGCCTTTGAAGATGACCGCTTTGATGATCCGCATTACGACGTTTCCAAGGATCCGATGGGCGCTGCCAGTATCACTTGCACGGCGTGTCACTCCATCGTTGCGGTGAATTCCACGCGTGGAAATGCTGATTACGTCATTGAAGAGAGTCCGCAGTATCCATTTACTGGAAGTGAATCGCCATTCTTGGCGTGGACCAATCGGCAGTTGGTGAAAGCAAAGCCGGCGTTCCACAAGCAAACATTTCTCAAGCCTGAAGTGCATCGCAGTGCCGAATTCTGCAGCACGTGTCACAAGGTGTTTCTTCCAGAAGCGCTCAACGATTACAAGTGGCTGCCTGGGCAGAATCACTATGACTCGTGGCGACTTTCCAACCGCAGTGGTCACGGTGTGCAGGGGTGGTATTGGCCCAACGAGCCTGCCAGGAACTGCAACGGCTGCCACATGCCAGAGGTTGCCAGCGTTGACATGGGTGCCAAGCCGCGTGGTCCAGACGGCGAGCTGCGTCTGCGAGATCACCTGTTTGTAGGTGCAAATACTGCAACAGCAGCACTCAGCGGCCTGCCGGATCCGGAAGGCGCCCGTGCGGCAACCGAGGCGTTTAATCGCGGCGTGCTGCGGCTTGACATCTTTGCGCTGCGCACGGATGGACGTGCCGATGGCGCGCTCACGCCGTTGCTTGGCGATGCTGCCCCTGCGTTGGTTGCGGGTCAGCGCTACTTGTTGGAAGTGATCGTCCGCACGCTCGGCAGTCTTGGACATGAGTACACGCAGGGAACCGTTGACAGCAACGAGACCTGGCTTGATGTCACAGTGCGCGCCGGTGATCGCGTCATTGCTCGGTCGGGTGCGATGGGTGAGGGCAATACTGTTGACCCATGGAGCAAGTTCTTCAACGTCTACATGCTTGACCGTGAGGGGCAGCGGATCGATCGACGCAATCCGCAGGACATCTTTGTACCGCTGTACAACCAACAGATTCCGCCCGGCGCAGCAGACCTGACGCGCTACGCGTTCACCGTACCTACCGATGTGAAGGGCCCCATCACTGTTGATGCGGCAGTTCGCTACCGAAAGTTTGACACCACGTACATGCGCTATGTGTACGGTGCTGAGTACGTCAATGTGCTGCCAGTGATGACGCTGGCGACGGATCAAGTGGTGTTTGGCGGCGCAGCAGTTTCGGCAGCTGGGTCTGCTGCGAATGGCGTGCTGGCTCCACCGGCCGCGCCGGTTGCCCCCGCCGCGCCCACCGCACCTCCGGCCTGGGAACGCTGGCTTGACGCAGGAATTGCGCACTTTCGCGTTGCCGACCGCGCTGCTGGAAAGGGTCAATGGGCGCAGGCAGATCAGGCATTCGCGGAGGCTGCCGCAGCGGGGCGCGTCGAAGGTTGGATCGGTCGAGCGCGCGTTGCGTTGCGCGATGGGCGCATTGATGAAGCAGCGACCTACTTGCGTACTGCTGCTGAGAAACATCCCGGACAGTTGCCATGGTCAGTGGCTTACTGGAGTGCAGTGATCGACATGCAGAATGGTCAGTACGACCGCGCCATGGATGGATTCCGCGCAGTGTCCGCCACGGCATTCACCGAAGCCCACGCGCGCGGATTTGATTTCTCGCGCGATGATCGCGTGCTCACCGACTGGGCCAGCGCCTGCCTCGAACGCGCGCGACAACTGCGTGAGCCCACCGATACGGAGAAGCGCACCGCGCTGTTCACTGAAGCTATTACGCTCACCGATCGTGCGCTCCTCCTTGACTCGCAGCGATTTCAAACGTGGTACATCCGTATGCAGGCGCTTGAAGCGATCGGCGATGCAACGCGCGCGGCCGACGCACGCGCCGCGTATGAACGCTATCGCCCCGATGACAATGCCCGTGACCGCGCCGTCAATGCCGCCCGCGCCCGCGATGCCGCTGCCAATCACGCGGCAGAACCTGCAGCGGTGTACGACTTGCAGCGCATCGGCGCGCCGGGGCCGGTGTTCGGTACCGCTGCACGGAGTGCCCCGTGACCGCGCCGAACGGGACGCCTGAAACCGCCGATCGACCGCCGGACGATCGGATCATCGGGCGGGCATTTTGGGCTTCCGCCGCGGTGGTTGGGTTGGTGGCCGGGGGCGTGGTGCTGTGGCGGCAGTGGCCGCAAGCCGCGCCGCGGGCCGCACCGGTGGCGCCGCTCCCTTCGGGTCCCGCGGTGATCGCTCCGCTGCCAACTGCCTCCGTCGTGGCCAAGATGGCCTTCCAGGACCGTTCCCTTGGTGCGAACGGCGCTTGGGGCGCTGGCATCGATCGCGTCACAGGAGCAGCCGGGGACCGCCTTCTTCCAGAGACCATGGGCGGCGGCGTGGCGGTGTGGGACGTCGACGCCGATGGCGACTTGGACCTGCTGTTCCCGGATGGGGACGCGTGGCCGGGGGCGGCAGCGGGCTCCCGCCACGGCCAAGGCATAGCGGTCTTCCTGAACCAGCACGGGACCACCGATACGTCACCCGTTCGCGGCAGCGCTTTGCCGGAGGCGCAGTTTGTCCGCGTCCAGACCACCGGGCTCGAACAACCTTGGCAGGGCATGGGCGTCGCACTTGCGGATCTGGATGGGGATGGTCGCCCTGAAATCCTGGCAACCGGGGTCGGGGGCGTGCGATTCTTCGTCGCCGAGCATTCCGCCGCGGGCACCGCGACGCGATGGCGTGACGCGACTGCCGAAGCCGGTCTCGCGGCGATCAATGGATGGACAACCGCCGCCGGCTTTGCTGACTTTGATGAGGACGGCGATCTTGACTTGGTGGTCGGTCGCTATGTGGAGTGGTCCAAGGAGATTGACTTGCGCGTGAACTACACGCTAACGGGTCTCGGCCGCGCGTACGGCGCGCCAACTGGATTCGCTGGCACGGACTTGGTCTTGATGGAGCAAGTGAGTCCGCTGCGATTTGCTGATCGGACTGCCGAGCGCGGGCTCTTGGTGCGCAATCGTTCCACCAATGAACCCATGGCGAAGGCTCTTGGCTTTGCCATTGACGATTGTGACAGTGACGGTGATTTGGACCTCTTTGTTGCTAATGATTCAGTGCAGAACTTTCTCTTTGTCAATGATGGTCACGGGGTATTTCAAGAACGCGGCGTTTCCACGGGTGTTGCGTTCGATCGCAACGGTGCTGCTACTGGCGCCATGGGTTGCGACACTTCGCACCTGCGCAACGATGCCGCACTGGCAATTGCAGTTGGAAACTTTGCCAATGAGCCATGCAGTCTGTACGTGACTACTGGTGACGGTCGCTTTGCCGATGACGCCATCGTGGACGGAATTTCCTCCGCTACACGTCGGGCACTGACCTTTGGGGTTGCCTTTGTGGACCTGGATTCCGACGGATGGGAAGATCTGGTCTTGGCAAACGGGCACATTGAAGAACGCATCGCCGATGTTCAACCAACGCAGCGCTATGCGCAGCCCGCGCAGGTGTTCTGGAACCGCGCTGGACAGCCGGGTCCGACCTTTACGGAGATTCCCAGCGCGTCACTGGGCGCGTTGGCCACTCCAGTGGTTGGTCGCGGACTCGCATGGGGCGACTTTGATCACGACGGCGCCCTTGACCTTGTGATTGGCGCAGTGAGCGGCACGCCGCTCGTTGTGCGCAACGCTACTCAGCAGGGGGGTCATATCGAATGCGTGTTGATTGACCCAATCCATCCCAGCAATCGCGATGCGATCGGCGCCCAGGTGATGATTCAACTTGACAATGGACGGACGCTGCGGAGGACGGTGATGCCGACGCGTTCATACCTTTCGCAGGTACCGCCACACGCTCACTTTGGAATCGGCGAAGCGCACATCATTGCGTGCGAAGTTCGGTGGCCAGATGGCCAACAGACCAAGCCAGTGATTCAACGTTCCGACGAAGGATCGCGCGTCACTATCTCGCGGTAAATAACCTTCCCGCGGCGCCCCAAGGGGGTCACCTCGGACACGCGGGTACGACCACGATCCACCTTTCACTTACGGGCATACGCCCCATGCGGCGAGCAGCGATCCGAGGTCAGCACCATCGGTGGTTCCGTTGCCGTCAAGATCAGAGTTTCCAGCCGTGCCCCATCCAGCGAGCAGCGACCCGAGATCCGCGCCGTTCACCACACCGTTGCCGTCAAGGTCACCCAGGCATGGGTTGACGCATACGACCATCGAGATGGAAAAGTCATCAATGCCAACTTCAGTGGTGGAATTGTCGGGCGAGTCAGTAATCGAGAAGCGGAAGCGCATTGTTGAAGTCAAAGTTGGCACAGCGGAGCGCAGCGAGAAACTCACACGATTCCAGGCGTTGGGAGTTGGATAACTTGAAACGTTTTCCAAGCGTCCCCAGCTTGCGCCACCGTCAGTACTGATTTCCACAAACAGTACGTCCACTTCAGCTGGCGTTGAACCAGCGGGAGCGGCATCGCTGCAGAAATACCAGCGTGAGTAGGTCACCGTGGCATTGGTGGCAGTGGACAAATCGAACACCGGGCTGAGAAGGCGAGTTGTGCCTCCGTCAACGTCGGCTGCAGTGGCGGTGCCTCCAGCGAGTCCGTTCTGCGTTACCCACGCCTTCGTTCCTACAGCACTTGCGTCGGCTGCAGGTGCCGCGGCGTAGACACCGCTGGTGGTTCCAATCGGAGTAGCCACTTGCCAGCCGCCGGTTGTCAGGCCGCCTTCATTGATGACTGTCCAGTCCGAAGTACTCACTTCCATGTCGTTGGAGTAAGGCTGTGAGTTGCCGCTCTGCACGGAGATTGGATTGGTGATCGTTGGCGCGGTGGCCGGATCGTTGAACGAAATTCCGTTATCCATGGTGGCAGTCACATAGAAGCGAACAGCCTGCCCGCATTGGAATGGAGGCAGGGTTGCCTGGAACATGTTGGCGCCCAGGGAAGGCAGCACGGCCGATTGGAACGCACCACCATCAACGGACCAGAAGAGCCGTGTGGAATCAGCGATGACGGTTCCACCAGCCACATTTTGCTGCACGCGGAACGACTTTGCCACACCTGGGGCTGCGGTGGTGGGCAGGCCGTCGGGATAAGCAAAGGTGATGTTCGTTGGCGGCACGTTGATGTAGACCGCCAGTCCAGTGCAGGTTCCTGCTACCAGGTCGGGCCATGTATCGCCGTTGATGTCAAATACCGCCACATCCGTCCACCAATCGAGCTCAGCGGCTGGAATGATCAGCGGGGTAATTTCATCCAGAATCCCTGCTGGCGATCCGGTGTAAATATTCCGGTAGATGTGGGTGCGACGTGAATGCGCAGCGCCCGTGGTCTGTGGGCAGAATGGTCCAAGGTCAGCATCAACATCCGTAACGATGACATCGATGCGACCATCCTTATCAAGGTCGCCAACTTGCGTGGAGTTTCCAAACTCGCTCAGGCTGTCAGCAATGGTGTAACTAGTGAAATTGGGCTGACCGGTTGCATCGTTACCCGAATTGATGAGGTACTTGTCTTGACCGTCGTCAACGATCACCAAGTCGAGTCGGCCGTCGCCGTTCAGGTCAGCCTTGTCCCCGTGGTAGGGCTGGCCAGAAGCAATATCCTTCAGAGCGAATCCCAGTCCGGTGGTGTTCTTCGTGTAAACGCTCACAGCTTGACCGGTGATCAGCGTGTTGATGCGCACGATGTCTTGTCGTCCGTCGCCGTTGAAGTCACCGGCCACGGCCATATTGCCAAAGCCAGAATTGATCTGGGCGGCACTGAGAACCGTGGTAGTTGCGTCATAGAAGACGCCAGGATTTGCAGCGCCGAGGTTGAGCAGCAACTTATTGTCGTAATCGTTGGTGGGATTCTCAGCGGGGCTTTGCTGGCACTCGCCAGCATCCGCGGTATCTCCATCACCGTTCAGGTCATAGCACAGGGTGCCGGACGTTTCTGGTGTGTCGTAGTCGGTGTAGAAGATGTCTACGAAGCCATCGCCGTTGTAGTCAGCCACGGCCATGTCGCAGAAGCGGGGGTTGGCAGCGGTGCCACCGCGAGCAAAGAGGGTGGGGATGCGATCAACATCAAACCGGAAGCCGCGCCAGTTGCCATTGGCGTCATCACCAAGATTGATGTACGCACGCGGTTGCCCCAGAACGCTGTTCACTTGGTCGCTCATGGTGGTAGCGGTGAGCAGATCCAGCCAACCATCGTTGTTGATGTCCACCGCTTCCACGTCGCGGTCATTGGTGGCATCTAAGAGACCGGAATAGCCGCTTATATCGGAGGCTTGACCGTACTCAGCGGTGCGGTCGGTGAGGACGCCGCCCTCATTCATGAGCAGCAGATTGCGGGCGCCGCCCTGGATGCTGCCCGGGAACTTGCGGACGCAGATCAGGTCAATGTCACCGTCTTGATCGAGGTCGCCCCACGCGAAATCCTTCTCATGATTGTCAGCGCCGATGAGGGCCGCTGCCGCCACCAACCGCGTCCCAGTTTGGTTGGAGTAGTTCACCCAGTTCTGTGCAAGGGTCGTTCCAGTGCATGCCAGGGTCGAGACGAGGGCGAGGATCTTGGTTGATCGCGTATGAATTCTCATGGGTGTCCTTGAAGTGCTCAGTCTGTGTCGGTGAATCGTGGGGCCGTGTGTCTTGAATGAATCAGCGGTGCAATGCGTCAGTGGGTTGGGGTTGGCTTAGGGGCACAGACCCCATGCTCCGAGGAGACGCCCAAGGTCCTCTCCGCCGACGATGCCGTCGGAGTTTAGGTCGGTCGGAACATCGGACTGACCCCATGTTCCAAGCAACCGACCCAAGTCAGCACCATTGACGGAATGATCGCCGTTGAAATCGGCGGGGCAGGGGATGCACTCATCCGGCAAGCCGTTGAGGTCTGTATCCACGCTTGTTCCAGTCAACAGATCCATCAGGTCGGCAACGCCGTTACCGTTGCAGTCGCCATTCTCGCCTTCATAGGCTTGCATGAAGTAGGTGAAGTCAGCAACGGAAATGATTCCGTCCTGATTGATGTCGTGCACAGCGTTCGGAGTGTTCGGCGTGCTGCTTGACCCAAGCGCCGCCTTGAACGCGATGAAGTCAATGATGTTCACATGGCTATCGCCGTTGTCATCAAACTCCACCCGACCGAGCGAGTTCAGGAATGACACCAGCAACACTTTGTCGCCTTCGGAAAGTTGCGCAAACGCATCAGCACTTCCTGCGCCTTCTCCGTACGGGCCGTGCAGTGCGATCGCGGTTCGCACGCGATCAGAGAACAGCCCGCCCGCAGCGGCGCCGTTGTGCAGCATGGGATCGCGGGTTCGCAGATTCCAGAGCGTGGGCGTGCGCAGTTCCGTTTCGGATGCATACCCGTCCGAAACCCCGTCACCTTGCAGGCCCATGTCGTGCAACATGAAGTCGGCGTAGGGACGAATGACCTTGTTGCGAATGGCGTCTTCGAGGCCGGGCGTATTGGCAGTGGTCCACTCTGGGACATGACACTTGGCGCAGCCGACATTGATGAAGATGCTTTCGCCAGCCATCCCAGACTTGGGCGTCTGCGGTGGCACAGCCAGGTAGCGCTGGAAGTGAGTGACTCGGTCAATGAATGCGAAACCTTGCTGGTCGCTGACGTCTTCTGGCTCCGGCATCGGATCGCACTGCGCAAGGCGGGCGTCATCGCCGTTCGGTGCATTCTCCACCATCAGTAACCGATTGGTAATGCCCATTTCGTTGCGAGTGGCGTCGCCAGAGAAACTCAGCACCGTGGCAACTTGCGCCTTCCACCCGAATCGGCCCACGCGGAGCGGACTGCTGGTGTTTGTTTCCTCAAGCGGTCGAACCCAGTGAATGCGCCCTGACACGCCGTCGCCGTCCGCGTCAGTGGGGTCTTCCAGAAGCGCAATCGCCGCGTCCGGCACAGCCTCAACCATTCCAAACGCCATGCTGGAGTTGGTCATGCGGATGGCGGTGAAATTGGCGGAGGCTGGGATGATCTCCTTGCAGAATTCGCTGACGCCAAACTCCTGCAAGAGACTCTGTGACTCGCCCGGAACCATAGTGAACGAACCCTTGTCAGAGATTCCAAATTGGGTGACGCTGGCGTTGCCCCAACCGCCGACGGGGTTGGAGTGGCACGACTGGCAGTTACTTTTGTTGAAGATCGGTCCCATGCCTTCGGTGGCTGGGATCGGTGTTGAGTAGAGGACGCGGCCCATGTCAAAGAGACTGCGCTGCGCAGCGGTGAGTTCGCGGATGGGGTCGCCGGCACGAGGCTGTAACTCAAGGACCCCGCCATCAGCGCACAGCGCAAACAACGAGGCGGTCACAACAGCGACACTAGCGATACGTGTTCCGGGAGTCATCCGCATGGGGTTCTCGTATGTGACTGTTCAGCGTGACGATGGAGTGTGTGCAGGATAGAAAGGCTGCCGGTAGCCACCACGCCGCGAACGACGAGCGCCGTGCGAAGTAACCCTACGCACGGAATGGCTTACTTGCACCAATAAACTCTCAATTCTGCCAACAACACAATGTAACCCCCGTTCTGTCTAGTGCCACCAGAAGGTCCGTAAACACACCTATACTTTTGGGAATGCAGGAGTTGCGGACCCAATGGACAGTGGCAGCAGGCGGGGCGATCATTGGCCTGGCAGCCCTGATTTTTGACCCAATGCACGTGGCAAATGCCGGCGTGGCCAATCGGACCCCGGCGTTCGGGGGGCAGGAGGCCCTGCCCGTCACGGCGACTACCCCCGCTCGGCCCCCGACCGCAACCACTCCCGCCGCGACCGACCCGCGCTGGGAGGTGGTTCGGAAGTTGCTGCGAAGTGCCCAGTATCCATCCGCCGAGGCAGTGGCGCGTGCCATGGTGAAGGAGCGCCCGGATGACCTGCGAGCCGGGTTCTACCTGGGCCTGGCGTTGCATAAGGAGAAGCGGCACGGTGAAGCGCTTGCCTATTTGGAGCGTGCCAGTGCCGCGCCAGCTGACTCATTTCCTGAGGCCGCCCATGCGGTGCATTACCTCGGTTGGTGCCGCTACTACTTGGGCGACCTTCCGGGTGCCCGTGCTGCTTTCACAACACATGCCAACGCTTTTCCAAACTATGACGACACGCAGTTTGCGCTGGGACTGATCGCCTACGAAGAAGATCGGGTGATTGACTCCGAGGCATACTTTCGTCGCGCGCTGAAACTACTTGGGGAGCAGCAGGGCGCGGCGCGCGAGCGAGCCAAGAATTTAGCGCGCCTTGGCGATGTGCTTCTGCGTCAAGACCGATTGCCGGAAGCAGAGCAGTGCTATCGACAAGCGGTTGAACTCTTTGAAACGCACGGCGAGGCGTGGTCCAAGTTAGCGCGCGTCCTTGACCGGCTCGGTCGCGCGAGTGATGCAGCCAACGCTCGCGCTCGTCAGGCAGAAATAAAGGCGCGAACTGAAACTGAGAAACCTTCGCCATGAACATGATCATCACGAACACATTGACCGTTGCTCTGATGCTAGCTGCGCCCCATCCGTACGCGCGCGCCCAAGCCGCGCCAGCGGGGGCTCCGCCTGCACCCATTCGATTTGAAGACGCCACTGCTGGCAGTGGTATTGATGCCGTGATGACCAGTGGAAAGCTTCCATCCACGCAGATTGTTGAAGTAAAGGGCGGCGGATTGGCACTCATTGACTTCGATGGCGATGGCGACATGGACATCTTTATGCCCAACGGTGCAACGCTGGCTGACCCAGAGCACGGACCGGGCGCGCGCCTCTTTGAGAATCTTGGTGCGCTGAAATTCCGCGACGTCTCAGAGCGCATGGGCGCACGACCCACGCGCTGGGCGTTCGGATGCGCTGCCGGTGACTACGACGGCGATGGTCGTGATGACTTGTACATCTGTTGCTTTGGTGCGGACATCCTCCTCAAGAACATGGGCGGCGGTCGGTTTACAGATGTCACAGCGCAGGCAGGGCTCGGCGATCCGGCGTGGTCCACCAGCGCAGGATTTGCTGACCTTGATATGGACGGAGATTTGGATCTCTTTGTTGTCAACTATTTAGATTTTGATCGGTCCATGCCACCGCCACCGGCTTCGTTCAAGGGCATGCAAGTAATGGCTGGTCCGCGCGGATTGCCAGCGCGCGCTGACATTCTCTATGAGAACCGCGGTGATGGAACCTTCCGCGATGTCAGCGAGTCAGCGGGCATTCGGAAAGCGTTACCCGGATACGGGCTGAATCTTGCAGTGGTTGATTTCGACGCCGATGGGCGGCTCGATGTGTTCGTTGCCAATGATTCCGAGCAAAATTCGCTATTCATGAATCGCACCGAGCCCGGAGGTCCGTTGCGATTTGAAGAACGTGGAATGAGCTCGGGTATCGCCACCAATATTGACGGCGCAGGGCAGGCCACCATGGGGATTGCGATCGGTGATGTCGATGGCAACGGGCGTCCCGATGTATTCACCACCAACTTCTCCAGTGACACCAACACGCTGCACCTGAATTTGGACGGCAAGTTCTTTGATGATCGCACCGCGCAGTTTGGTTTGGGCGCCCCCAGCCGTCCGCTGCTCGGTTGGGCCGCGTCATTTGATGACCTTGATCACGATGGTGCTGAGGACCTAGTGGTATTCAATGGTCACGTCTATCCGCAGGCGACCAAGGTGGCCATGGATTCGGACTACCAGCAACCACCGCTCGTGATGCGCCGGGCTGGTGCTCGCTTTGAAGTGGTGACAGATCCGGGTGCGGGCTTGCGCGGCGCGCATCGTGATCGCACAGCGGTATTCAATGACCTGGATAGCGATGGTGATGTTGACATCGTGGTGGGGGAGTTGAACGGTCCGTTGCGCGTGTTGCGCAATATGCATGACCAGTCCCATGACTGGATCAAAGTGCGTTTGCGCGGTCCGACGCCTGCAACAAGTCACGGCACCGGTGCATGGGTGGAACTGTCAACACGAACACCCGCGCCCCGTGTGCTCGCCAAGCGGTGGATTTGGGCGGGCGGGCCGTTTCAAAGCACTGCTTCTACGGAAGTGCAGTTTGGCGTTCCCGATTCGTGGAAAGACTTACAACTTGAGGTGCGTTGGCCGATCGTCAAGGGACCGGCTGGATTCGCCCCCCACTCCGAAGTGAAGTACCCGGTTACTCCGGGAAGCACGGTTGAGTTTGTGCATCCATGACCTTGAATCACGTCAACGTCCATGACTCAGCGCGGTGCTGGATGTACGGACGTGGTCACAGGAGTGGCGACATCAAGTTCGCTAGATTCTCAGCAAATCGCGGTAATACTCCGCGCTGGTTCCACGCGTTCACATCAAGGCGATCACTGGAAGCGATGTACGACTGTTGCAAGCGGCGCAATTGCGTAGCGAACACATTGTCGTAGACAACGATGCTGGTCTCGAAGTTGATTTCATAACTTCGTCGATCAAGATTGGCGGTGGTCACGATGGCCAACTCATCATCCACAGAGATCGTCTTGGAGTGCAAGAAGCCGTGCCGGTGTTCCCACAGTTCCACGCCGGCGGCGAGCAGTCGGCCGTAATTAGCACGGCTTGCCAGCGCGACCAGTTTGCTGTCATTGGCACGGGGAACAATCAGGGTGACGCGTAGCCCGCGCCGCGCGGCCACTTCAAGTGCGGCAATGGTGGCGCTGTCGGGCAGGAAATACGGAGTTGTAAAGACGATCTCGCGGCGTGACAGCTGAATGGCGGCCTGGATGAGTTCGGCCACCATGTTGTTTTCAAAGTTCGGGCCCGACGGAATCGCCTGCACCGGAACGCCGCCACTGTTGACTGGTGGCTCGTCCGGCAATTGCCGTGATCCGTGCAATCCCGCATCGAGACCCCAGTCCTCTAAGAACAGGATGTGCAAATCGCGCGCGACTGGTCCACGAATACGGATCCACGAATCGATGTACGCGCCCACTTTGCCAGATGCGTCGCCTTTAAAGTCGGGGTCGGCCACATTGCGGCTACCGGTTTGGGCGATCTTTCCATCCACCACGATGAGTTTGCGGTGGTTGCGAATGTCCACACGCTTGAACGGCATGCGCAGGATCGACGCCGGAAGTGCGGCGATCACGTGCACTCCTTGTTGAGCCAATTCTTTGCGCATGCGACCACGCAGGAATGCACGCGACCCAATATCGTCCAAGAGAAGCCGCACGGTGACGCCACGCTGCGCTGCGCGACCGAGCGCATTGGCGACGGCCGTTCCGGTGGCGTCTTGCTCAAAGATATAGAACAGAGCGTCGACGCTGTGTTGTGCGGCATCGATGTCTTCGGTCATCCACCGCAGCTGTTCGTCCGGGTCGCCGCTCAATTGCAGCAGGTTTCCATTGAGAACTGCTGGCGCACCGGAGGTTTCCCCCAGATGCGCCATCTGCGTGTCGGCGGTACTCATGTTGGACGCCAGTACGCGCGGGTCGGACCAGACAGGGCTGATTCCTGCCACTTCTTCAACAATGCGTGCGTGGCGGCGACGGCGAATGGTGCCGAGTCGATTTTCACCAATCACCAGATACATGATTAACCCAATGATTGGCAGCGCAAAGAGCGTGGCGATCCATGCAAGTGCCGCATTGGGTCGAGACCCCTTGACCCAGATGATGCGCACACTCAGTCCGACGTTCAATACAAACGCAAGCGCCACGATCCATCCGAACACGCCAGCGACAAGCGGCAGCCCGAGAGTCTCGCGCAGGAGTTGATTGATGAGATGATCCATCCGTCAGTCCCCGGCCATGCAGAGTGTCAATCGCAGATCTCGAGGATCTCGAATCGCTTCTCGCCCTTGGGCAGATCAGCGCGGACTGTTTCGCCAACATGCGACTTCATCAACGCCACTCCGAGCGGACTCGAAGAGGTGACCTCGATGTAGTCGCCGTCGTCGTCAGTGGGATTTCCAACGAGCTTGAATTTCTGCTTCTTGTTGGTGGTGGTGTCGCGGAGCAGCACCGTCGCGCCCAGGAACACCATGTTCTTTGGTACCGCTGAGTCCCCAGCCACTTGCGCGGTGCGCAGGCGCGCCTCCAGTTCACGAATCTTCGCCTCGATCAGACCTTGCTCCTCGCGGGCAGCGTGGTAGTCGGCGTTCTCCTTGAGGTCTCCGTTGGCGCGCGCGTCGGCGATACGACTGGAAATGATCGGTCGCTGGGCAAACAACTCTTTGAGTTGCTGCTCCATCTTGGCGTGATCGGATGGGGAGATGATCTCCATGGTCGCTATCGCTCCGTGAATTACTACTGCGGACTACGTGCGGAGGCGAGGACTATCCTCGCTGGTGCGCAGATACTAAAAACGGCAT
>DBCE01000018.1:0-8146 GCA_002292895.1 Phycisphaerales bacterium UBA966 | reverse complement strand
GATCCCGCCGCGAGGCTCCTAGAGGTTAGCCGGGCTTGCCGTTCGGGGCAACCGTTTGGACGTCAAGAGCACTCCCGCCCAGGCCCCGGACGCCAGAATCCACGGCCAGATAGCCACCGACCACATCGGAATCACCACTGAATCGGTGCGTTCCGGGGTCAATCGAAGCAGCGCGGCATATGGGCCAGCCAGTTCAGGAACTGGCGCCTGCAGGCCCACGGCGTCCAACACCACGCCGGCAACAACGATCGCCATCCACCCTGTGGACCACACCATGCGCCGTCTGTCAGGGCGCAATGCCAGTGCCATCCATGCGCCAGTAGCCGCGATCCATCCGCACAGCAAGAGGTCGATGGCCATCATCTGCGCCGCGGTCCAGTAGGTGACCAAGTGCAATGGCCAGAAGATGGCATGGAACGCCACCATGATGGTGATCATGTCCACCGCCACGCGCGCGGGTGTCCACGCGCCGTGGGCGTAGGCCAGGCGCGCGATGGGCCAAAGCAGGCACGCGCCCACGGCAAGCAACGCCAGCATGGCACGAACGGAAGGGGTGTAGACCCCGCTGGTTGGTTGAATGGGCGCGCTCAATCCGATCGTTGCTGCGAAGCAGGCAATGATCCAGATGAAACTGCACATGACAAGTCCGCGAGGGAGCGGCATGGGTGCAATGCTATCGCCGCGGAGCGCGGGTGCGGTACCAGCAAGTTTGTATGTCAGCGCGCGCAGGTGAGGTCGCCGCGCAAATCAAGCACAGCAGCGCCGGTGTCTACGCGTCCACTTTGAGTGAATGCCATCTGCAGCACAGCGAGTTTCTGCGTGGCAGGCACTTCTGAAGCAGTTTCCTTGCCCGGCGCGCGCCCCCAAATGATCTTGCAGTTTTTGTCACTCAGGACGTTCACGGTGCCGTCGTTGGTCCATGAACTCACATCAATGGCGGCAATTTGCGATCGCCAAGCGCACTCAGAGAAGAGCGTCGCCATGGTGAGCGCAGCGGCAATTTCATCGCCCGTCCACTGGGCACCGATCGTTGTTGGGCGAGGCATGGTGACGCCGTTGATACGCAGCAGCTTCGGGCCGCGACCAGTTGGATACGTGCGGGGCAGCAGTCGACCGCGGGTGTCTACTAAGTGTTCGCCGTCAGCATCGCAGACCAGTGCGCAGGGAATGGCCCAGCTTCCCTCAACGATCACTTCGTCCACGTTGGCTCGATGGACTTGCTGCACATCGGAATACCAGCCGCAGCGCGTTGCAACATCTTGTGCCGCGATCAGGCCATCTCGATCAAACGGTGATGAGGCCAGCGACTTGATGATGCCGCGTTCGATCGCCGCGCGTTCATCCTTTGGAAGCCATGTCGGCTGACCGCTGAGCACCACTCGGATTGGCGCGGGCAGGGTGGCGTTGGCGGTGGAGTTGAGAAGTCGCGGGACGGCCACTGCCAACGCAATGGCAACTCCGCCCAAACAAACGCTCCATGCCGCTGTGGGAAGCCACTTCGGCAGCTGCTTGGGGGATGTGCGTGGGGCGTCGGACGCGGACTTCGATGACTTCGCCATGCGAACGGTTTCATCGACCAATTCACCGACGATTCATCAGCCAAGTCACGGGCAGCTGATAGGCCCTGCCGAGGCGGCGCGCAGCAGAACGACGGGGCAGTACGCCGCGGAACGATCAGGCCGCAACACGGCGAGCACAGGCACGCGCCAGTGCGCGACGGACCAGCCCGGTCACCAGTTCTTCCATGGAAATGCCGGCATGGTGTGCCGCCTTCGGCACCAATGAATGGTCGGTAAACCCAGGCATCGTGTTGATTTCCAGGAACCACGGACCGCGTTCATCCAGCATGAAGTCCACCCGCGCTACGTCGCGGCAACCAACCGCATGCCATGCTGCGCGACTAAATGCACGAACCGCATCAGCCACGCCCACTGGAAGTTCTGGGTCGAGGATGTACTGCGTGTCGTCCCGGTTGTACTTGGCTTCGTAGTCGTAGGTGCCCTCGCGCGGGCGGATCTCAATGATCGGCAGGCACTCGCCGTCAATCAAGCCAACGGTGAGTTCGCGGCCGGTGATGAATTCTTCAGCAAGGATGCGTTCGCGGCGCGGCCCAATTTCAAGGCGCGCGCGCATGACTTCCTGCATGCTGTGACAGATGCGCAGGTCCACGCTTGAGCCGTCGTCCGCGGGCTTGAGGACCACTGGGAAGTCCAAGGAGAATTCAACGTTGTTGCGCAGTTCTTGTGAGCGCGGCGTCGGCACGCCAAACTCAGAAACCAATGCCTTAGAGGTGATTTTGTCCATGGCTAGTCGGGCTGCCTTCGGGCCGCATCCAACGTAGGGTCGGCCGTCCGCTTCAAGAAGTTCCTGCAGTGGGCCGCCTTCGCCCCATGATCCGTGCAGCACCGGGAACACCACCTCGCCGCGCATGCCGCGTAGTTCTTCAAGGCTGGGTCGATCGATGGTGACTTCATTCACATCCATGCCAGCGCGGCGCAGCGCGGCGGCCACCATGCCTCCGGACTTCAGGCTGACTTCGCGCTCCGCGTCGGGGCCGCCCTTGAGCACCAGGATGCTGCGCGGCAGAACGCCCGCGCCAGTGTTCGGCGTGGTGGCGTGGGAATTGGTGTTGCTTGCAGACATGTGCTCGCCTCCTTGCGATGCATGACGCGCCGTCCGGTGGCGCAGTGGAAACCGTGCGGGCTTACGCCTCGCCGCGGCGCCAGAAGACTACCTCGCGCTCGAGCCGGACGCCCGTGCGCGCAAACGTTTCTGCAGCCACCAGCGCTGCCAATTCCATGACATCCGCGGCGCGAGCGCCGGGTTCAACCACAATGAAGTTCCCGTGTTGGCCGCTGACTAACGCGCCGCCCACGCGAGTTCCCTTGAGACCAGCATCATCGATGACCTTACCGGCACTGATGCGAACACCAGTGGCGGGGTGGATTGGATTCTTGTACATGCAGCCCGCGCTGTGTGCCGCCAGCGGCTGCACGCTGGCTTTGTATTCACTGATTTCCTTGGAGCGCGCGCGCAGAGCCACTGGATCAGCAGCTTGCAACGCCAGTACCGCCCACGTCACGATGCCCGGCGGCAGGTCAGTGTGCCGGTATTCGCATCGGATGGCGGCGCGGTCATAGACGTGTTCTTCGCCGTTCCAATCAACAAGGCCAACCGATTGCAACGTGTCACCAATGGCGCCGTACTTTCCGCCGGCGTTCATTCGCACCGCGCCGCCGATGGTTGCCGGAATACCGATCAACGGCTCCAGTCCCGCCAAGCCTGCAGCGACCGTTTCGCGAATGGTCTTACCAAGGTCGCGGCCTCCGCCAACGCGTGCTGCAGTGACTGGTCCATTGGCGTTGAGTTGCAGCCCCTTGAAACAGGGGGCATCCAATCGGACCACCACGCCGTCGACGCCTTCGTCAGCAACCAAGAGATTGGCACCCTCGCCAAGAATGCGAACGGGTACGGCATTGCGTGAGCAGCGTCGCAGCAGGGTGGCAAGTGCCTCGGGGGTTTGCGGTCGAACCAGGGCATCAGCAGAACCACCGATGCCGTACCAAGTGTGTTGCGCAAGCGGCGCATCAAGCTCCACGTTGACATCGAGGTCAGCAAAGAGCGTGGTACTTCCCAGTGGATGTGTGGCCATGGTCATTACGCGTGCCCGCTGGCGCGGCCAAGAAAGGCGTGGCCGATCTTCCAAACCGGTCCGGCGCCCATGACCACAATCAGGTCACCGTCGGCGGCCATCATTTCCAGTTGTTCAACAATGGCGTCAAACGGATACAGGTGCATGGCGGCAATGCCACGCGCGCGGAGGCGATCAACAAGGTCGGAGGCGCTCACCTTGGTGCGCTCCTCTTCACTGTCGCGCACAAAGTAAATGTCTGGCACGATCACCATGTCGGCGTTCGAGAAGCTCTTTGCAAAGTGCTCAAGAAGGAATCGCGTGCGACTGTGTTGATGCGGTTGGAAGACGCAGATGAGGCGCTTGGGTTCGAAGCGTGTCCGCAATGCCTTGAGCGTGGTTTCGCACTCGGTGGGGTGGTGACCATAGTCATCGAACACCGTGACTACGCCGCCATGACGCATGGTGCGTTCGCCCAAGTTCTGCATGCGCCGATCAAGACCAAGGAAGTTTCCAAGCGCAGTGCCGATGGCGCTCCACTCCGCGCCGAGCCAGTGCGCCAAGATTGCTGCCGCGGCACCGTTGAGTGCCATGTGGTCGCCGGGCATTCGACCCACCCAACTGCAGACGGCTTGGCCGCCAACAAGGATGGTGCTAAGACCAGTACGCGGATCGTATTGAACGTGGTAGTCAGCGCTGGGCGACCAACCGAACGTCGACACTGCGCAGGACAGGCCGCTGGCTACGTCGCGGCGATGCGCGCCATCAGCAGCGATCAACAACTTTCCGCCATGCTTTGCGGCTGGAATCAGCGCTGCAAATTCATGGAACGCCTTGATGATGTTCTCAAGATTTCCGTAGATTTCTAGGTGATCTTCTTCAACATTGTTGATCAGACCAATCACCGGATGGTGATGGTGGAAGCTGCGATTGAACTCGCAAGCCTCCGCAACAAGAATGCCTGGGCGACCGCGTTGCGTACCAACAGGAATGGTGTCAGAGCCAGTACGACTGCCGCCACCAATCTGCGCGCACGTTGCACCAACAATCAAACTTGGATCAAGTCCGCACTCAATGAGCACGTAGGAGAGCATTGAACTGGTGGAACTCTTGCCGTGCGTACCGGCGATGCTGACGCCAGTACGTCCCTTCTGCACCAGACCAATGGCTTCCGCGTAACTCACTACGTCAATACCGCGGCGACGCGCTTCGTCAACTTCTGGGTGTTCGCTCTTGATGGCGGCGCTGGCAATGACCAGGTCGCATGGAGCAGGCAGTTGTTCTGCGGCGTGACCGATGCGTACGGTGATGCCTTCGGACTCCAGTGCTTCGGTTGCGGAACTCGCCGACATATCGCTGCCGGAAACTTCTGCGCCACGACGCTTGAGCATCTGTGCAAGCCCACTCATTCCGCATCCACCGATACCAACCAGCCACACGCGCCGACCTGCGAAGTCGGGGACTTCAAGGTCCTTCAGGCTCGGGCCGGTGCTCTCAAACAGTGTGCTCACAGATTCATCCTTTGGATCCGCGACGGCATCTCGGGCGGTGCTCCGGTGAGTGGTGCGAGCTCCTGCGGTCGAGATGTAGGCGAGGTCAATGTCGTTCACGTCCAAGATATCGGCACAGGGGGTGGAAAATCCTCATTGTTTTGGCATGACAGGCGTTCTTTCGGGACACTTGTCCGCCGGGACGGGGCGGGTCACCCCTACAATCCGGGCTCTCATGGCGGGCAATACAGATATCCACGCGCAGGTTCTCTTGGTCGATGACGATCGGGGGCACGCCGAAACCATGGCGGACGCCCTTAAAAAACCGGGTCATGTCTGCACTATTCGCCACAGCCGGGCTGAGGCCGAGGATGAACTGCGCCACGGGGCGTTTGATGTCATCGTCACCGACCTGGTGATGGAATCGCCAACGGCCGGCCTTGAAGTGTTGGAATTAGCCAAGCGCCTGCAGCCGGATGCCGAGACGATCATGGTGACCGCGCACGGGGACATCCCCACCGCCAAGCGCGCCTTGCAGGGCGGGGCATATGACTTCATTGAGAAGCCGATTGACCTGGTGGTGTTCCGCAACCTGGTGCAGCGCGCCGCGGAAACCGTGGTCTTGCGCCATCAAAACAGCCGTTTAAAGGGCGAACTTGATGCGGCGTTTGGCTTTGAAGGCATCATTGGCGACAGCCCGGCCATGCGCCAAGTGGTGGCTTTGATCCGCCAGGTTGCCCCAAGTTCCATCCCGGTGCTCGTGCGCGGGGAGAGTGGCACCGGCAAGGAGCTGGTGGCTGCCGCCATTCATAAGGCCAGTCGCCGCGCGGCCCGTCGCTACGTGACATTCAACGCGGCCGGTCAGTCCGAAAGTTTGCTGGAAGACCAACTCTTTGGGCACGTGCGCGGGGCCTTCACCGGCGCCGACAAGGACCGCGAAGGTGTGTTTGAATTTGCAGACAAAGGCACGCTGTTCCTTGACGAAATTGGTGACATGCCGCTCACTATGCAGCCCAAATTGCTGCGCGTTCTTGAAACCGGCGACCTGGTGCGGCTTGGCTCAAATGAGCAGCGAAAGACGGATGTTCGTTTTGTCAGTGCCACCAATCGTGACTTGTCACAGATGTCAAAGGATGGGCGCTTCCGCGAGGATCTCTATTACCGAATCCGCGGCGCGGAGATTGTCATTCCCCCGCTTCGCGAACGGCGCGAGGACATTCCGCTGCTGGTGAATCACGCCGTCGGCAAGTACGCGGCGGAGCTTGGTCGTCCGCGCCCGCTGGTACCTCAGCCAGTGATGATGCGGCTAATTGGTTACGACTGGCCGGGCAATGTCCGTGAATTGTTCAACGCCATCCATCGCATGGTGGTCACTTCACAAGGCCCGGAGCTTTCGTTGCGCGATGTTCCTGATGAAGTGCGATCCGCCGACGACTCGGCTGAGGGGCAGGGCGCGGTTGGTTCGCTCGCCGGAGTCGGCCTCGACAAACTTGAGAAGGAAGCCATTCGTCAGACGCTGGCAATGACCGCTGGAAATCGTGAGCAAACTGCGCAGATGCTTGGCATTGGTGAGCGCACGCTGTACCGTAAGTTGAAGGAGTACGGTCTCCGCTGAGTGCGGCGCCGCTCCACCATGCACATGGATCAACCGTTGGAATCCACGACAACGCCCGCGCCGGATGGCGAACTTCGCCTCACTGGAATTCCGTGGACGCTGTGGCGCCATGTTGCGTGGGAATTGCTGCGCGTGTTTGCAGTCACTACATCGGTGATTGTGACGGTCATCGCCTTTGGTGCCGCAGCGAAGCCACTGGCGGACAATTCGATCGGCGCCAACACCATCTTTAAGTATGTGACATTGGCCATGGTGCCGATGCTGCAGTTTGCCATGCCGTTTGCCGCAGGCTTTGCATCAACATTAGTCATGCACCGCTTCGCTACCGACAACGAAGTGGTTGCTATGTCTGCGTGTGGCATGGGATATCGCAGGGTATTTGCGCCAGTCGCCATTCTGGGTGGCACGCTGTGCGTAGTGATGTTGGTACTGGTGGCGTTTGTTGTTCCGCACTTCTGGACGCGCATGAAGGAACTGGCAACGGCGGACGCCACGCAGGTTCTGATCGCGGCAGTTGGGCGCGGCGAAGCAGTGGTTGCAGACAAGATGATGATCTACGCCGATGCGGCGCGGGAAGTTGAACCCCCGGCTGGATTGGGCATCAAGCGCCGGCTTCTGCTCACTGGCGTTGCTGCTATCGAACTGGACCAAGCGGGAGGCAGTTCCATCGCTACCGAGTTCACCGCTGAGGACGCCGCGGTGGATATCCATGAAACCCCGCGCGGCATGGTTGCCAAGATTTCCCTGATGAATGCCACGGTGGTTCGCCCATCCGAAGGTGCGATCGTCACCTTGCCGTTGGCGGAGCCGGAAGCATCATCGCTGTACAGCGGATTTGAACGGGGCCCCAAGTTTCTGGCCGTGCAGGAGATCTTTGCGCTGCGCGGTGATGTCGATCGCTCCGAGACGGTTGGGACCGCCAAGCGTCCGTTGGTGGCGATGCTGGGGGAACTGGAACTGTGGCGCTGCGTTGAACCCGCCGTTGCTCGTGGCACGATTGAACTGACCGAGCCCGGCACGGATCGTGCCTTTCGAATCAGTCAGGTGACCGTCAAGGACGGCGAGCTGCGCCCCGCGCCCGGTCACGAGGATTTCTTGCTCTTGGAAACATCCAAGGGCAAGCAAATTCGGAGCGCCCACGCTTCGACCGGCACACTGCGCGCCGTCAGCGAGTCGGGATTTGAACCACGATTCGCGCTCATCATCCCTGGCTCCACGCAGACGCAAGATCTGGTCACCGGGCTTCCTGGACGCTGGGCGCCGCGTATCGATGATCTACTTCCAATCGGTTGCACGCCAAAGGATTGGTCAGCTTGTTCCAGCGTGGAAGTACTACGAGCCGCGCGTGAGTTTCCAACCGCCAGCAGCGTTGCTCCGCTCCCAGCCATGCGTGCGCAATTGCCTCGTCAA
>DBCE01000205.1 GCA_002292895.1 Phycisphaerales bacterium UBA966 | reverse complement strand
GTGGCAAGCAATGATCCGGATGCTGCCATCGCGTGGTGCGATTGTGCGCTCAATGTCAGTGGCACGGTGAGCCTTGACCTTGCACATCAACGCAAGCCCATGGTGGCGCTGTATCGAACGGGCTTTGTGAAAGCCGCAGGCAGTGCCGTGGTGCTGCTCACGCCGCATCGGTTGCTACCAAACATCATCGCGCGCCGTGAGATTGTCCCGGAGTTCATTCCGCACGCAGGCGGGGCGGGGCCGTTGTTACGCGCGTTGGAGCCGCTTCTTGATGATGCTGGACTCCGGGCGCGCATGTCCCGTGATCTGGATGCAGTCACGCGAAGCTTTGAAGGACACGACCCCGGCCGCGAGGCGGCCGAGGTCGTGCTTGGTTTCATTGATAGTGCGCCGGGCCGCGCCGAAGCGCGCCCGATGTCCATCACTTGATTGGTTCGAACGTGAAGGTCTGTCCGCCGATCACGCCTTCCAGCATCAGACCCTCTGCTCCGAAGGCAACCACTGCGACGCCATTCTTGTAGTCGATCGCGGTGCTTGCACCAGCATTCGCTGCAACAGCGGAAGCGCCGGCTTGGAACGCGGTCTCGCCACGCTTGAAGCGGTCGAAGGCCATCTTGTCCTTGAAGAAGATGACTTGCGCGTATGCCTGGCCGCCGATTTGCGCGCCGATGGTTCCGCCGCCGACCACGCTCTTGGCTACCAACTTGCCGCCCTCGTACACCAGACCAGTGCCCTTGAAGCCGCCGACGACCAAGCCGCCCTTGCCGATTTCTGGGTAGACCGCATAGCCGTATGCGTTGGTGAATTCCTTGGCCGTTGCAGGGAACTTCGTCTTGCAACGATCGACCGTTCCCTGTGCGTCATCCTTGAGGATGGCGGCCTGCTCGGCAGGTGGGAGCTTGGAATCGGAGTCGCATCCCATCGGGAGTGCGCTGAGCGAAATGCCGGCGAGGATGATGGCGGGGAGGCAGAAAGCAGTCTTCTTCATAGTGGTGTTCTCAGTTGAGTGAATGGATGAGTTGCTGGGACATTTGAAAGATACCGACTTTGCAGTGACCGGGGAGGAAGAGTCGCGCGCCTGAACAGGCCGATTTGTCTCGCTATGATTCCGCGTCATGATCCGCCGGACCGCTTCTATCGTTGCCGCGCTTACTGGCGCAGCATTTCTCCTCGCCGCCGCACCCGCCCTTGCTGTTCAGGATGCGCCGAATAAGAAGTTGAAGATTGTGAGCAGTCTTCCACAGACGGGTAGTGCCAACGCGCAGACCACCAGCATTGTGAATGGCATCAAGATGGCTATTGACGAGCGGACCGCGATGGTTGACGGGTTCAAGATTGAGTTTGAGGCGATGGATGACGCCAGTCCGCAGAAGGGAAACTGGGACGGTCAGATTGAGTCCGCCAACGCCAAGCGAGCGATCGCTGACCCGGCGGTGGTTGGATACATCGGTACCTACAACTCAGGCGCGGCCAAGATCTCGATGCCGCTTCTGAACAAAGCCGGACTCGTGATGGTGAGCCCGGGCAACACTGCCGCCGGTCTGACCAAGCCAGGCCTTGGCGAGCCAAATGAGCCGGCCGTCTATCGCCCATCGGGCAAGGTGAGTTACTTCCGCGTTGTGCCAGCCGATGACATTCAGGGCGCCGTCGCGTGTGAATTCTGCCGCAACGACTTGAAGGCCAAGAAGGTATTCATCCTCCACGACCGCGAGCTGTACGGCAAGGGCATTGCAGATGTCTTTAAGAAGACCGCCGAAGCCACGGGTGTTGAGGTAGTCGGCTTCGAAGGTATCGATGCCAAGGCTTCCAACTATCGATCGCTGGTCACCAAGATTCGAGCCGCTGCTCCGGACGTGGTGTTCTTTGGAGGCACCACGCAGACCAACGGCGCGCAGGTACTCAAGGATTTACGTGCCGGCGGAGCCAAGATTCCGTTCGTTTCACCCGATGGCACCTTTGAAAAGGCATTCATCGAGGCCGCTGGCAAGGACAGCGTCACCAAGGAACAAGGCGGCGTTTACATCACCTTCGGCGGTGTGCCTTCGGAAATGTTGACTGGTATCGGCGCCAAGTTCGTGAAGAGCTACCAGGCGAAATATGGCGAGATTCCTGAGGCGTATGCCGTCTATGGGTACGAAGCAGGGTGCGTCTTGCTTGATGCCATCGACCGCGCTGAGACCAAGGATCGCGCGGCCATCATTGCTGCGGTGGCCGCCACCAAAGACTTCAACGGAGCGCTTGGCACGTGGAGCTTTGATGAGAATGGTGACACGTCCATTCGCACCATGTCGATCAACACCATTGAAGACGGTGCCTTCAAGTTCGTCCGCACAGCGGGTGGGGCGGCGAAGGCTAAGTGATGCAGCAATCGGTTGCTGCGGCAGAGTTTCTGGCAGCGTGCGCGCTTTCACGCGTCGACGCTGTTGGTGCCTTTGCCCGTGATGGTCTGCTGTCGTCGCAAGAGGTATTCACTCAGCAACTCGTCACCGGTCTTTCCAATGGCATGATCATTGCACTGATCGCCATTGGTTACACCATGGTGTACGGCATCATTGAGTTGATCAACTTTGCGCACGGCGACCTATGCATGTTGGGCGCATACTTTGCGCTCACTGTTGTGGGGGCGCTTGGTGTTGACCAATGGGCGGGTACGGGCGGCATCATGGGACTCGTGATGGTGCTCGTTGGCACTGCTGCATTCTGCGGCTCGCTGAATTGGTCGATCAACCGTCTTGCCTATCGACCGCTTCGCAAAGCCAGCAAATTGAGTCTGTTGGTGAGTGCCATCGGTGCAAGTTTCATCTTGGTGAATCTGGGGCTCTTCTGGGGCGGTTTGCCCATGGATGTGTTTGCCGATGGAACAAGTTCCGCGGCACCGAAAGCATTTCCGGCGTTGGTTTCTGCGGCTCCCGCTGCGCAAATCGGAGATGTCATCTATTCGCGAACGGACCTCTTGGTGCTGTGTGTGACGCTCCCATTGATGGTGGCGCTCACCTACCTGGTTCGATTCACCAAACTTGGAAAGGCCATGCGCGCTGTGGCGCAGAATCCAACTGGCGCGTCACTCATGGGTATTGATGTTGAGCGTGTCATTGGCGCATCGTTCTTCATCGGTGGTTCGCTTGGTGGATTTGCCACGGTGGTCTACAGCCTCTACAACCAAACGGTCAGCTTCCAAATGGGCTATCGAATGGGAATGGATGCGTTCATCGCCGCAGTGCTTGGTGGCATTGGAAATCTTCCCGGCGCGGTCCTCGGTGGAATCTTGATCGGGGTGATTCGATCAATGAGTGATGGCTATCTTGAGGCCCGTTGGACCAACACGGTGGTGTTCGGGATTCTCATCTTGATCTTGGTGTTCCGACCATCCGGGCTGCTTGGTGCAAAGCTTCGGGAGAAGGTGTAACCCGATGGCAATTTCCTCCAAGCGAATCACCATCAATCTGCTGCTGATCGCAGCGGTGGCCAGCATTCCGATTGTTGAGAAGTTTGTTCCGCTGGGACTGCACATCAGCGACCCAATGACGGATGTGTTTGTCTATGCAATTCTTGGTTTGGGGCTGAATATCCTGACCGGATTCACTGGACTGTTGAACTTGGGTGTGGCTGCATTTGCGGCCATCGGTGCGTATGTGTTTGCTATTTCCACCTGCGAGATTTACCCATTCCAACTGGGGTTCTGGAGCGCGCTTGGTCTGACCATGGCCGCCGGCGCCCTTGCGGGGTTTGCACTCGGTGCACCAACGCTGCGCGTGCGCGGTGATTACCTTGCGATCGTGACGCTTGGGTTCGGTGAGATCGTGAAAGACGTCTTGGTGAACATGGATTCCATTACCAAGGGAACGCAGGGCATCAAT
>DBCE01000007.1 GCA_002292895.1 Phycisphaerales bacterium UBA966 | reverse complement strand
GGCGTTCACCATTGCTGGATCATCGATGACTGTCCACTGCCATTCAAAGTCCTTGACTGCGTTGCGATGCAGTCTTTCCGAAGCGTCCTCAATCCGAGTGGCCACACGCTGAACCCGGTCATAGTCGGGCCCGGAAGTCACCTTCTTGACGCCCTTCTCAGAAAGGGCCTCTTGATACGCCTCGTCTCCGAGTTGGCGTTCTTCACTGGGCGAAAGGATGTTCAGCTGGCTACGACGCGTACCACTCACCGTGTTGCAGGCAATGACCAATGTCACACAGGCGATGGGGGTGGCGCGGAGGAGTAATCGGATGCTGCTGCGCATGATGTGATGATAGATCCGTCGGCGTACTTTGGCCGTACCGGCTGGCATTAGCCGCGTACAAGTACCAGCATTTCCAATGCAATCAGCACAATGACGACTACTTCAAGCAATTCCGAGCGAATCTGCACCTGGCGATCCCGCAGCTTGCCGTAAATGGAATCAAGCGCCTCTAGTTTCCGTAGAACGGATCGCTCATAGTCATCAATATGCAGGCGTTGCGTTGCCGACTGATGGAGTCGGGCCAGCCACTGATCGCCGAACAGTTTGAGTGCGTTGTTGACGGACTCATAGAGCGCCGCGGCATCAATTTGTAACTCGGCGATACGGCGCGTGTGCCGGCCAGTCTGCACTGACAAGATGCGCGCGCCGCGCATGGATTGCGCAGCGGCTCGAAATGCTTCTTCAAGCGCATCCTCAAGTCGATCGTCAAGCCAACGCATTTCAATGAGCTCAACATTGGCAAATTCAAGCACGGAGAGCGCATCTTCCGGAGTGCGGTCAACAACAATCGCTCCGTTCCAGTCAATGACGGTGAAGTCATCATTGCCGTAACTCGTGCACGCGGATACGGCGTCCCGGACCTGCTCGGGTGCCAGGGCGCCTTCTTCGGCGCGCAAGATGCGGGCGATCAATTCGTCGGGCAGTCCAGTGCGCAGGTCGTTGCCTTCGGGGAGCAGCGCAAACACCAGGTAATCCTCGCAGCGGGCGCTGAGCGCCGGGCGAACGATGGCGGGGCCCAAGAGTTGAATCACCTCCGTAGCCACGGTCCGCGCCGCGTGTAGCAGGTCTGCTTGGCCAACAAGCGTCCGCGCCAGTTGTGGCAGAGCAGTCGTTACACCAGTCAGCGGAATATCGAGTCGCACGCTCATGGCGCCGAAGTGAAAGATGGTCACATGCGCACGCGGAGTGACTGTGAATCGTTCGTGTGTGATCGGTGCCAGTTCAATAGACACTCGCAGCGGACGGCTTTCAAAGTCAGCGCCAGCCACGTTGCGATCGCTTGACGCAAGCGCAATCCGGTCAGCACCGGAAACGCGCCGGGCGGCTTCATCAATATCGATGGAATATCCAACTTCAAACGCATGAAAGACATGGCAGGTCCCCCCGGCAATCGACCGACTTGCTTCCGTCATTGGGTTACCTTGGTTGCTTGTGGCTCGGTGAGTACCAGGTCCTGCTTGGCGTTAGCAACGGAGCCGGGAATTGCAGGAAGCCCCAGTAACTGCATTGCAATGTTTCCTACCTCCGCGCTCCGAATCGGCTGCGGGACGGATTCGTTGTCAACATAGGTGGTGGATGGCACCACGGCGCGTCGATCGCTGTTGAGTGCAATGAGCTCGGTCGCTGCGGTGTCCTGTCCAAGCCAGATCAGTAACGGAACATTGAAGTTCTCTGGCGCAGTCCATTCCGTGTGCGTCTTGACGGGAACGCCGCCACCATGGTCGGCAGTGAGAATGATCGCTACGCGGCCGCGCAGTGCCGGGTCTGCGTCAATCATGGACATGAGTGCTGCGATCTCGGTATCAACCTCCTTCACTGCCGCCCGGTAGGGCGAACCCATGGTCGTGTCCCATTCGAATTCATGACCGGCTCCATCCGGGGCAGCGAAATGCACAAAGAGCAGCGACCGCTTTGGGTGTAAGGCAAGCCAACTAGTGGAATGGTCCCGTGCCATGCGTGACGTGCGGGTAATGGCAAAGAGGTCCACCTTTCCCTTACCGTCGTCATTGCCATCTCGATCCATTTCGCCCTCTGCGTCGTCGAAACTCTGCACCAGGATGGAGAATTTGCTCTTGGTGGCAATGATGGCGGTGGTCACGCCCCGGTTGTGCGCCACGTCAAACATGCTAGTGACGTACGAGCCGTGTTTCTTGCAGAGCGTGCCGCCGTGGCGTGCTGCGGGCGGGTCAATATTCTCAGTCCATCCGTGTCCGTTGGGACCAGCAACCGGGCGGCTGGTGGCCATGGAGACGTGATTTGGGAGTGTCACCGTCATGGTGGCATCGGTCCGTGCCTGCAGGGTGTGCGGCCCGCGCTTTAAGCGGGAGAAACCCGGCAGAGCGCCGTCTTCTGGTCCATCAATCACATCCGGGCGCAAGCCGTCCACGCTAATCACAATCACGTGATCAAAGACGGGTGCTGTGGCGGTGAGACCAACGTTACTGAATGCAAGAAGCAGGGCGGCAGTGGCGAACACAGGCATCGGAACTCCTCAGAGCGCGCCTCACGCGCGGCGAGTCAGGGTGATCTTGGGGGCACGCATCGGCAGTGCCACAATTCGAACGAGAACAGGAACAAGCCCTGGCGTCTGCGCGGTCACGCGATAGCGCGCGCACACGGAAGGAAGCAGTCTTCGCAGGATCAGTTTGGCAGCCATCTCGCCAATACAAATGTGCGGTCCGGCGCCAAAGGGCATGTACGCCGAGGAATCCATGCGCATGGTGGTTCCTTCAAGCCAACGCTCCGGCACAAACTCCAAGGGGCGATCAAAGAAACGCGCATCACGCTGCATGCAGATCAGGAACGCCATTAGTGGCCGATGGGCGGGAATGATGTGTCCGCTCACTTCAACCGGTGCGCCAGTCACACGCACTGCAACCGGTACACCTGCATAGAGACGCAGAATCTCTTTGATGCACGCTTCGGTGAAGACCGGCTCGCCAGTCGCACCGGCTTCGTCAGCAATCGCATCGCCGATCGCTGGATTCTGACCCACGTGGTGCAGGAGTAAACCCGCAGTTTGTGACACGGTGTCCAATCCGGCCAGCAGCAAGTGGATGGCATGATCGGTGAGTTGTGCACTGCGCGGCAGCCCTTCGCCTTGTGGGGGAAGCATTTGGTCAAGTTGGCCAGCCATACCCTTCGGGCCGCGCTCAATGGTGTCAGAGATCAAGGTGCGCAGCGTGAAGAAGCGATTGACCATCTGGTCGAAGGAGATGGGGCCCTCCGCATC
>DBCE01000159.1:1575-2660 GCA_002292895.1 Phycisphaerales bacterium UBA966 | reverse complement strand
ACCCCACTGCATCATGAACAGATCGCGCGGGTCTTTCTCGACCGTCACACGCGGCTCGTTCCGATACCGCTCAGCCAGCGCAAAGTTGAGCGTCATGCTCGAGTGCGGGTCGTGGTTTCCGCGAAGTACGCGAACCAGTACGTTTGCGTGCTTCTGGAGCAGCTTGTGGATCGTCTCAGCGATGATGCCGATACCAACATCTAGTACCTTCCAGAAGCGCCCATCCACGTCCAGCTTGTGGCGGTTGGCAGGCGTCTCGGACCGGGTGTCGTCGCTGTGGAAGTAGTCCCCACCTATCAGCAGGACGGCCTGCTCTGCCGCAGGCGTGAGCGCCAGCACCTTGGCAAAGGCGTGCCGCATGTCCTGAGCCGCGTGGCCGAGGTCATAGTCCTGTGAGCCTGTTTCGCGGCCCCACGCCATCATCCCGACGTGCGCGTCCATGAGCGGATAGACGGCGCACAGATCGGCCATCACGCTTTCAGGGGCCAGCACAGGCTCAGCAGGCTCCATGCCCTCCAGCGCCGCGCGTATGCGCTCTGCGACGGCCTCGGGCTGTTCTGCCTCGGGTCGCAGCATGACCGAATAGCCCGGCTCCTCGTCTTTGGCCGGAACCTTCACCCAAGCCAGCGACGGGACCATGTTCGTCCCGGCGGCCTTCATGCTGTCGGCTATGGCCGGGTCTATCCGGTAATCTTTCCGGACATCCGACGTAAAGCCCGCTTTATCTAGCATCCGCTGCATGTCGCGACGGTTTATGCCGATCTCGCGCGCGGCCTCGGTCAAGTTGCCCAATCGCTTAAAGGCCTCGACGGCCTCTTGCTGTCTAGGGGTCATTGGAGCAGCCCGCGTCGAGAAGCTGGATCAGGTACTTCCCCGAAGCCACCGAAAGCGGCCCGCCATCGTAAGCCAAATCCGCCGCATGTTCCGTCCGCGCCTTTTCGGTCCCATCGCAGACCGCATCAGTGCTTGCCGCGCTCACGCAGCCACTCGCGGGCAGCGTCAGCATCAGACATGCGGCCCACTTCGTCCATCCGCTTGCGGGTTTCGACATAGCCTTCAAGCTCCTCTTGCTTAGCGTCGGCCTG
>DBCE01000159.1:0-1507 GCA_002292895.1 Phycisphaerales bacterium UBA966 | reverse complement strand
GCCTGTCGCCCAGAGTTTCAAACGCGCGAAGATCATTTACCACCTCTCAAGATAACGGCCCCAGAAGTATAATCCCACGGCGCAACCTACCACAGAAATGAGAATAAAGAGAGACCATAAAAAGAAAGACTTAATGTCATCAAGCAGTTCCTTCTTGCGGTAGACCTGCTCCTGACGCTGCCGCCTGACGGTTCTCTCGATTTCCTGAAACTCCACCCAAGCGTCATGACCATATTGATATGAGATCAACTGCCGCAATTCTTTGCGCTGCTGTTCGCACTGCTTCTGGGCGGCGAAGATATCAATGGCCGTGCTTTGAACGTCTTTGCCAAACAGGGTCTGGATAACGCCCGGCGGTTCTTTGGCTTTCTCTGCGGCGTAGGCAATATCAGAGACGGCCTTGCCCCACTCCGACAACTGAGACGCCATGTCTTGGATTTCACGGCCAGCGGCGATGCCCTGTTTCAGCAGGCTAAACGCCTTGCTGCCCACACTGATGGCAAGACCTATGCTGGCTGGGTCGAACATTCACAGGCTCCAGAACGGCGGGCACGGGTAGAGAGGATGAACCGCTAAGGCCACGTCCGCAGTATACCTGCAAACCTTAACAAACACACTTGTGCCGTTGACCCAAAGGTGGGTGTACCCCACCCAGATCAACGGCACATTAATCATTATCTGTCTCCGTCAGCCCATTTCTTGATGCGCTCACGCATGACCCAAAGTGCAGCCAGAACCACAACGCCAGCGAACACCATCGCCACGATCTGGGCTGTGCCATCGAGCGCGCCGACAGCGGCAACGCCAGCGCCTGCGCCTGATGCAATCTGCACGGCAGAGGCTTGGATGGTTTTAGATTGAACAACGCTGGTGCGGCCTTCAAAGTTGCTGCCAACGGGCGTCAGGAACAGCTTGCGCTCGGCCTCACGACGGCGGGTCAAGCCCTTCAGCACTTTCCCACCAGCCTTGTTCCACAGCAGGATCGCCTTGGCCGCTTTTGCCTTGTCGCCAGCGTTGAAAGCCGACAGCGCCGACGACTTCTTAAACGCACCCGGCCCGATGTTATAGGCCAGCGAGACGAAGGCACCAAACTCGTTTTCGTTGATCGGGGCGGTGATTGATGATGCGATCTGATCGGCGAACTTGTCGAGGCCAGCCTGCAAATAGGCTTCCGCATCGCTCTGGTTGATCGTCATCCCCTCGCCGGGCGTAATGCCAACGCCAGCCGCAGCCGTGGTGCCATATCCAATGGTCCACACGCCAGCCGGGCATTTGTATGCCTTCGCGCGGAAGCCCTCGAATTCCTTGACCAGATCGACGGTCGCTTGATTGATGTTCATTTTCTTAAAGCCCTTTCGATGTCGTCCAGCTTGGCAAATACAGCCTTGAAGCTATCCTGCAATTGCTTGAACTCGCGGTCGTGCGCCTGCTTGTTGGCGGCGGCTTCGGCCTTCAGCACTGCGATATCCGTCGAATGCTCTTGCTGCGTGCGATACTGCATGAACAC
>DBCE01000038.1 GCA_002292895.1 Phycisphaerales bacterium UBA966 | reverse complement strand
GCGCGTGCCTGGGCGCCGAGCCGTGATGGCAAACGCATTCCAGTTTCGCTTTCGTGGCGCAAGGACGCGTATGCCCGCGATGGCAAGCATGCCATGCGCATTGAGGGTTACGGCGCGTACGGGTTCCCGACCGATGCGGAGTTTGATTCCGCTGCGGTGAGTTTGATGGATCGTGGATTCCTGATTGCTGCCGCACACATTCGCGGCGGTGCGGACATGGGTCAGGATTGGTACGAAGACGGTCGATTGATGCACAAGAAGAACTCGTTCAACGACTTTGTGGACGCCACGGATTTCTTGCGTCAGGAGCAGTGGTGTGACGGGCGCATCTTTGCCACCGGCGGTTCGGCGGGCGGTCTATTGATGGGTGCCGTCGCTAATCAAGCCGGGAGCCATTACAAGGGAATCGGTCTACATGTTCCGTTTGTTGATGCGCTCACCACCATGCTTGATGAGACCATTCCGCTCACCACCAATGAGTGGACGCAGTGGGGCAATCCCAAGGAATCCAAGGAAGCGTACGAGTACATCTTGTCCTATTCACCCTATGACAATTTGACGGCTAAGGACTATCCGGCCATGCTGGTGACCACTGGACTGTGGGATTCACAAGTGCAGTACTACGAGCCCGCCAAGTTTGTGGCGCGGTTGCGTCGACTGCGCACGGACACCAATCCGTTCTTGCTGCATATCAATATGGAAGCCGGTCACGGCGGCAAGAGTGGACGCTTCGAGCGCCTGCAACAGGCCGCGCGCGAGCAGGCCTTCTTCTTGGATCTCGCCGGGGTGCAGAAGTAGCGCGCGTGGGGTCCGTGGGCGTGGGATCAGTGCGCGGCTGCAGTGCGTCTTACGCATCAGCGCGTCTGCTTGCCGCGAGCGCATCCGGTTCGTTGCGAACGAATCCTGGAATGGACGTGCCCGCCATCGGGTGGGAGATATGCCAACCCTGCGCTGCATGCCAGCCATGTTCGGCAAGAAACGCCCACTGCGCAGCGCTTTCCACGCCTTCGGCCACGCAGTCGATATTGAGCTGCCGCGCGTGACGGAGCGCGGTGTCCACCATCGCTCGATCGTCCGCGGTACCAGGAAGCCGTGCGATGACGGACTGGTCAATCTTGAGTTCATCAATCGGGAATTGCCGTAGCACGGCAATGCCCGCAACACCGGTACCAAAGTCATCCACGGAGATGCGAACGCCGTTGATTCGTAGTGCTTCCAACTGCGGACGAACGAGTGGCCCCTCTTGCACTAACACGCCTTCTTGAACTTCAACCGTCAAGAGTCGACCCGGCAATGCCGTTTCACTCAACGCCAGGCGAACGGCATCCACCAAGTCGCCGCGTCGGAACTGGCTAGCGGCAAGATTCACGCTGACCGGAATGTCCATACCTGCGAGCGACCACGCCGAGCACTGCCGGCATGCTTCGCGCAGCGCCCATCCCCCAATTTCATCAAGGAGGCCGGCGTCTTCAGCAATGGCAAGGAGTCGCGTCGGCGCGATTGACTCACCAGTGGTTGGCAGTTTCCAACGAATCAGTGCTTCGGCACCAACGGTAGCGGCCGTCGCAATGCTCACCTTCGGTTGATACACCAACCGAAATTTCCCATCTTCCAGCGCATGCTGCAGCATGGTGGCAAGTTGCAGATCATTGAGCGCCCGCGTGGCATCGGCTGCGTCATAGAAATTGATGCGTGGCTGCGGGCCATGGCGCGCGAGGCGGAGCGCTTGCTTACTTCGCGCCAGTGTTTGTTCGATGGACGGCGTTTCGCCGGCGGTTAATTCCACCACACCCAGCGCTGCGCGAATGCGCATATCAATGGTGCCAATGCGCTCCGCTGGCTGGCCAGTTCCGCCCAGTGCGGCGAGCAGCGTTCGGGGTTGCGGTGTTGATCCGGGCAGCAATGCAATTGCCTCACCCGGCGCTTTCGCAAAGAGAAATGCTTGTTCCGGAATGAGTGCTCGGATACGCGCGCGCCACACTTCGTCCAGTGCGCGGAGGATTTCGCAGCCTTCGATCGATGCGATGGCGCCCGCGTCTTCCAGTTCCAGGGTGACCACCAGCACCGGTCGTGGCATGGAGACCAGCGCGGATTCGATCGCTTCATGAACGCTTGCGCCTGTAATGGTGGTGGGCACTGAGCCGGGAATTCGGCGTTCTTGGGCACGGACCGCTTCGATCAGTACCAGTTGGTCGGTTGGTAGTGGCAGCGCATCATCGGCGCCAGCAAGAAGTGCAGCACGGATGGCAGTGGCAGCGGTGACATCTGATGACAGCAGCGCAATGACTTGCATGTGGCCGGAAGCGGCAGCGGCGCGGGCAGCGCCACAAAATTCTGCGAGCGACATACCAACAGCACATGTACCGAACAGTGCAATCTCTGGATGTTCTTCGGCAACACATTTCAGACCGTTCTCAGCATCGCTTGCCGAGCGCACCTCAAAGCGTGCTTTGCGTAGTGCCAGCGCGAGGCGATCGCGGGTGGCAGGTTCACTCTCAACAAGTAGTACGCGGGTCATTGAGCGGCGAGTCTAGCGTTATCACAGGGCAACTTCTGACGTCTGGACAGCGCTGGACACATGAGCAACGCTCGACAACTTCGCGCGGCAATCATTGCGCCGAAGCGGACAACCACTGAACAATCACGGGCCACGCCATCCAAGCAGCGGCCAGTGGCAGGTACGTGGCGAGTACCCATCGCACTGCCTTGCCGGTGACATGGACGTTGATGGTTGCGCCGATCCAGCTGCCCACCATGGCGGTGGGAATCAGGCAGGCAGCGATCCAGAGTGCGGGGATGAGCGCATTGCTGGGGATGGTTGCAGAAGATGCGGCGGTACTGGTGGTTGTGGCGGCGGATCCAACGGCCAGCGTGGACATGGTGGCTCCGTTGGCATCAATGGGCGTGTTCCAGAGGGTGATCGATTTCATGGTGGCGCCAACCATGGCAAGCGGAACCATGGTGCAGACGCTGGTGACCACCGCGCGTTTCATGGGAATCCTGGCCCACGCGCGCATCAGCGGCACGCCCACCACGCCGCCACCGATTCCAAGCAGTCCGCTCAAAAATCCCATGATGGCGCCGATGCCCGCGCCACGCGCTGGCGAAAGTTCGCGCGCATCGTCGGGGGCATGTTCGCTGCCGATGGCGAGCAGTCGAAATTCTCGAACGGCTACGACCAGAAGAAACGCAGCGAACATCACGCGAAAGCTGCTGGCATCGATCACCGTGCTGGCGGCGACGCCGGCAAGGACAGCGATGATTGCCGCTGGCACGATCCGTCGCGCGAACGTCCATTCGATCTTCCCTGCCATGAGGTAGCGACGGTACGCCGTCGAGGCGACCGCCACATTGCAGAGCATGGCAGCGCATTGCAGTTGTTGCTTGTCGGGGGTGATGAAGATGGTGGCCAGCGGGATGATTCCCACGGAGCCGCCGATTCCCAATAGACCGCCGATCATGCCTCCAAAGAGACCAAATGCCATGTACTCGACGACGATCTGCGGATCCACTCGGAAAGAGTAACGGACTTGCAGGAAATAGGGCGGTCTTTGCTATGGCGGTTCCGCGTGGGCCGGATGATGGCGTTCATGCTTGTAACGATTCCAAGTTTCGCCCTACAGGGCATTGACGCGGTCCGCTGTGATGTGGAAGTCTCGCTCCAGGCGCGCGGGCTTCCGCGCATCACGCTGGTTGGGCTGCCGGATCTGGCTGTTCGGGAGAGTATTGAGCGGGTGAAGAGTGCGATGTCGTCCTGCGGGTTCGATCCGCCGCGGCATCGCACCACTATCAGCCTGGCGCCTGCTGACTTGCGTAAGCAAGGTCCGGCGTTTGACCTGCCGATTGCGGTGGCTCTCCTGATGGCCGCGCCACTGGAGGAGGGCAGTACGCGGGCTACCAAGGTTCCGTGCATGGATGCGTGGATGTTGGCGGGCGAGTTGGGCCTTGATGGATCGTTACGAGCCGTGCGTGGGGCGGTTGGGATGGCACTCCTTGCACGCGCGCAGGGCTTAGCGGGAATCATTGTTCCTGCGGCGAACGCGCGTGAGGCGGCGATGGTGGAAGGAGTGGACGTGCGTGCTGCGGAGTCGTTGCCCGAAGTGGTGGCGTTCTTCCGCGGCACGCACACGTTGATGCGCGCCGAGGCCATTGATGTGCGAGCGGCGATCGCGGGTGCGGCGCACGATGTTGACTTTCGTGACATTCGCGGGCAAGGGCCAGCAAAGCGCGGCTTGATGATTGCGGCTGCAGGTGGGCACAACGCGCTCCTGATTGGTCCGGCAGGTTGCGGCAAAACCATGATGGCGCGCGCGCTGCCCGGCATCATGCCGCCGTTGGAGCCGGAGGAGGCATTGGAAGTAACGCGGATCTGGAGCGCGGCGGGTGTTGGAGTTCCGCGGTTGGTGACCGAGCGACCGTTTCGCGCGCCGCACCACACGGCAAGCACGGTGGCGCTCGTCGGCGGCGGTGCTGCGGGCGTCCCGCGCCCGGGCGAGGTGACCCTGGCGCATCACGGCGTATTGTTCATGGACGAGCTGCCAGAATTTGGTCGAAGTGCGCTGGAAGCGTTGCGCGAACCGCTTGAAGACGGATTCATCACGGTGGCACGCGCGCACGGCAGCGCCAGATTTCCAGCACGCAGCATTTTGGTGGCCGCCATGAATCCCACCGCGCGCGGCAATCGTCGCGACGGCACCAAGGGCGCGCGCGATCAGGAGCAATACATGGAGCGGCTGAGCGGTCCGATCGTCGACCGCATTGACTTGCATGTTGAAGTCCGTGCCGTCCCGTTTGAACGCCTTGCATCTGCGCCAACCGGTGATGGCACGGCAGAACTCCGCGCACGCGTTGTCGCCGCGCGTGCCATCCAGCGTGCGCGACAGGGCGGGGTGTTGAATGCACACCTCCGCGGCAAGGTGCTTGATACGAGCGCGGCGCTCGACATTGCGGGTCGCGCGCTCTTAGGCGAAGCGATCGAACAACTTGGCCTCAGTGCGCGCGCCTACGACAAAGTCCGGCGCATGGCCCGCACCATCGCTGATCTAGAAGGAGCCGATGAAATCACCGCAGTACACGTGGCCGAAGCGATTCAGTACCGAATCCTCGACCGTTACGCTGGGTAATAGGTGCCGTTCACC
>DBCE01000010.1:3612-4999 GCA_002292895.1 Phycisphaerales bacterium UBA966 | reverse complement strand
CGCCGCGTTCACACCCTCCGCGCTTGATGCGGAACAGTGGGTGCGCGTGATGAAAGCGGCTGGCATCACCGGCGTGGTCATCACCGCCAAGCACCACGATGGATTCTGCAATTGGCCAACGGCCATGAGCACGCATTCGGTGAAGTCAAGCCCCTGGAAAGGCGGCGCGGGCGACGTTCTGCGGGAGTTGAGCGACGCCTGTCGCGCGGCGGGGCTCAAGTTTGGCGTGTACCTCTCGCCGTGGGATCGCAACAATCCGGCGTACGGAACCGGCGAGGCATACAACGAGTATTTCCGCAAGCAGCTCCGCGAGGTGCTCACCAATTACGGGCCAGTGCACGAAGTCTGGTTTGACGGCGCGTGCGGTGAAGGCCCAAACGGCAAGAAACAGGTCTACGACTTCCCAAGCTTTGAACGCACCGTGCGCGAGTGTCAGCCGAATGCGGTGATCTTTAGTGATGTCGGCCCGGATGTTCGTTGGGTGGGAAATGAGAACGGCTGGGCCGGCGAAACCAATTGGGCGATGCTCAAGGTGAAGGGGCACGGGCGCGGTGCGGACAATCCGCCGAGTGGCAAGAGCCTGACCGAGGGCGACGAGGACGGCGAGGCGTGGATTCCCGCGGAATGCGATGTGAGCATCCGGCCGGGTTGGTTCTATCACGCGCATGAAGATGACAAGGTCAAGACGGCGGCAGAGCTGTTTGATCTGTGGGAGCGAAGCGTTGGGCACAACGCCAATCTGCACCTGAACTTTCCGGTGGATCGGCGCGGGCTGATCCATGAGAACGATGCTGCTGCGGTGCTTGGTCTGCGTGCGTTGATTGATGCCACGTATGGGCCAGGGACGGACCTTGCGCGCGGGCGTGCGGTGGGTGTGACGAACGTGCGTGGTGATGCGCCCCGTTCGGCGAGCGAGCCACTGCGGGATTCTGCGTTCAGTGGGAGCAATGCGGTGGACGGAGATTCCGCCACGTTCTGGGCGACCGACGATGCTGTGCGCGCGGCGAACATTGAGGTGGAACTTGATCCGAACGCGGCGTGGGACCGTGTGGTGTTGGCGGAGCCGATTGCGTTCGGTCAGCGGATTCGTCAGTTCCGGATCAGTGTGCCCGCGGGCAGCGGTACAAGTAACAACGCGCGCGAGTGGCGCGTGCTGGCCGAGGGCACCACGGTTGGGCACAAGCGGATCGTGCGCGTGCCGGTGACGAAGGCGGCGCGTGTGCGCGTGGAGATTCTGGATGCGCGAGCGTGTCCGGCGCTTTCCGCGTTTGAGGTGCATGCGACGGCGGCGGGTGTGGGAACGGTGAAGCCGACCGCGCCGGCGAGCGCGAAGTAATCCGCTGCGCGCCGTAGGGGCAGTAGCCTTCGAGGATGCGAAAGCCTCACG
>DBCE01000010.1:829-3552 GCA_002292895.1 Phycisphaerales bacterium UBA966 | reverse complement strand
TTGAGCCGGCAACTGGTGCGGAGATTGGACGCATGGCGGCTTCGGGGGCGGCTGATGTGGACTTGGCGCAGACCGCGGCGGCGCGGGCGTTCCCGGCGTGGGCGGCGCTGCCGGCAGCGGAACGGGCTGCGATGCTCGAGCGTCTGGCAGGACTGGTGGAGCGCGATGTTGAGCGTTTGGCGTTGTTGGAAAGCGCGGATTCGGGGAAGCCGCTGTCGTTGGCGCGCAGCGTGGACATTCCGCGCGCCGCGGCCAACCTGCGGTTCTTCGCGGAGGCAGTGCGAGAGTGGAAAGCTGACGAGGACTTTCGTGCGCCGCATGCGGTCTCGCGAGTGATGCGGCGGCCGAGCGGCGTGGCTGGGTGCATCAGCCCATGGAACCTGCCGCTCTATCTGTTCACGTGGAAGATTGCGCCGGCGCTCGCGGCGGGCTGTACGGTGGTGGCGAAGCCGAGTGAGGAGACGCCGATGACCGCGGCAGCGCTTGGTGAGTTGAGCGCCGATGCCGGGTTTCCGGCGGGAGTGCTGAACGTGGTGCAGGGTCGCGGCGCGGAATGCGGCGCGGCGATCGTTCGGCATCCTGGAATTCCGGTGATCACCTTTACGGGTGGGACGGCGACGGGCGCGCACATCATGTCGGTGGCGGGTCCGATGTTCAAGCGCACGGCGTTAGAACTTGGCGGCAAGAATCCGACGATCGTGTTCGCTGATGCGGACTTTGATGCCGCGATAGCGGGCGCGGTGCGGGCTGGGTTCCAGAATCAAGGGCAGATTTGTCTGTGTGGAAGTCGCGTGTTGGTGGAGCGCGGAATGTACGAACGGTTTCGCGAGGCGTTCGTGGAGCGCGTGCGTGCCCTGCGCGTGGGTGACCCGATGGATGCGGGGACTGAGCAAGGTTCGCTGGTGTCGGCGGCGCATCGCGGGAAGGTGGCGGCGGCGGTGGAGCGCGCACGCGCTGAGGGCGGGCGCGTGTTGTGCGGCGGGCGGGCGCCGGAGCGCAGCGAATTGCCCGAGCGGGTGCGTGGTGGTGCGTATTGGTTGCCGACGGTGATCGAGGGGCTACCGATGGATTGCGCAACCAACCAAGAGGAGATCTTTGGGCCGGTGGTGACCATCCAGGCGTTTAGCGATGAGGCCGATGCGGTGCGGCTTGCTAACGAGAGCGTGTACGGATTGGCGGCGAACGTGTGGACGGCCGATCACGCGCGCGGAATGCGCATGGCGGAGCAACTGGAATTTGGCATTGTGTGGATCAACACGTGGATGTTGCGTGATCTGCGCGTGCCGTTTGGTGGAATGAAGCGATCGGGTGTTGGACGCGAGGGTGGAGAAGAGGCGCTGCGCTTCTTTGCGGAGCCGAAGTCGGTGACGTGGCCGGGGTAGGATTCTTCGGACATGAACGAGCAGATCAATTCATCGCGTGCGCCTGAGCCGGTTGGTCCGTATCCGCATGCGCGGCGTGCAGGGAATTTGCTGTTTCTATCCGGCGTGGGGCCGCGGGTTCGCGGGTCGAAAGAGATCCCGGGCGTGGTGCTACGCGCGGACGGCAGCATTGCTTCGTATGACATTGAATTGCAGTGCCGCAACTGCTTTGCCAACTGCCGCGCGGTGGTGGAAGATGCGGGCGCGCGGTGGGAAGATGTGGTGGATGTGACGGTGTTCCTGACGGACATTAAGCGCGACTTTGCGGCGTACAACCGTATCTACGCGGAGTGTTTCGCGGGGCCAGGGAATCCCAATCCGACACGCACGACGCTGGGGATCTCGGCGTTGCCGACCCCGATCGCCGTGGAGGTGAAGGCGATCGTGGCGATCAAATAAGTGCGTCGGCTTCTATTTCCGAAGGATGGCGCGGACTGGGCTGGCGTCGGCGCCTTCGATGCGCAGCGGGAGCGCGATGAGTTCGTAGTGACCCTCCGCAACGCCGCTCAGCACAACGCCTTCGATGATCGAAATGTCATGCGCAAAGAATTGCGCGTGCGTGGGGAGATCTTTGCTGTCGCCGCGATCCACGCTTGGCGTGTCGATGGCAACCAGACGGACGCCGCGCATGTGTAGCCATGGAATCAGCGCCGGATCAAGGGATGCGAAGTCTGGGTTCCAGTGCTCCGGGTTCGGGAATGACCCCGTCGCAATGATGAGACGTTCGGTGCCGAAGGGAACTCGGCCGGCAAGGTCCTGCGCGGTGATCGCTCGACCGCGTGCTCCCTCAACGCGGACCACGATGCACGGGCCGACGTAGAGATCAAGCGGCTGCGCTTCGATCGTTCGACCGCCTTTGCCGTAATGAATAGGCGCGTCGGCGTGACTGCCAACATGCACAGTGGTGGTCAGCGATGACAACGAAATGTGCTGTCCTTCATCAACATGCATGAGCTGCGTGCGTGCAAATGGTGTGTCACCCGGAAACACAGCGATGCGCGCAGAGAGAAGCGGGGAGATGTCAATGATGGTGGACATATGGAGCACTCAGAGGAAGCGAAGAATTTTATTACGTGGCTTCCGCAGCAAGCATGCGTCGCACTACAGCAAAGATTCCGACCGCAAGCGCCGCCACCAGCAGCCCCGCCGCAGCGATGCCGACGCGTACAACCATGCGATCCTGCCGCGCCGCACGGGCACGCGCTGCCGCGTATGGAACGGTGCTGAAACTCACCAGGTCATAGAGCGGAATGAATGCGTTTGGCATCCAGTGATTGAGCGTGTGATCAAGTTTCTTCTTCA
>DBCE01000010.1:0-773 GCA_002292895.1 Phycisphaerales bacterium UBA966 | reverse complement strand
TCTGCGATGGCGTCAGCGTTTGGCTTGCGCTCGTGCTGGTATTCGTCAATCGCGCGCGCAACATCGGCGGGGTTCCGTTCAAGCGCGTCGACCAGGGCTTCGCAATCTTCAAAGCTTGCGTTGGCGCCTTGGCCGTAGAACGGAACAATGGCATGCGCTGCGTCGCCAAGCAGCGCGAATCGGCCGCCCATGGTCCAGGGCCAGCAGCGCACGGTGATCATGGAGCCGACTGGGTTTTGATCAAATTCTTGCACCAATTCCGGCATGAGCGGTACGGCGTCGGAGTAATCGCGGCGAAATCGTTCCAGCGCGGCGCGACCATCGCGGATGGTGGCGAACGACGATTCGTCCGTGCCCGGCGTGGCATCGAACGGCCAGAAGAGTGTGCAGGTGAAACTGCCGTCCGGATTGGGAAGCGCAATCATCATGCTGCTTCCGCGAGGCCAGATGTGCAGCGCCTTTGGATCCATGGCGAACGGCGCGTGCGGGCCGGTCGCCACTGGTGGGATGGAGAGCTCTTTGTAACCATGCGCGAGCGATGATTGCGAATACTCAAAGCGCTCGCGCCGTTCAAGATGACCGCGCACTGCGCTGAAGGAACCGTCCGCACCAACGATGAGATCTGCAGTAGCGCGCAGCGTGACGCCATCCGGACCCTCCATGATGGCCGCCCCGCCCTGCTCATCAAGGCCAACGCAACGGTGATCAAAGGTGAATTGCACCGATGGGTGCGCTGCAGCCGCGCGTAGCAACAACATGTTGAGCGCACTGCG
>DBCE01000097.1:3730-3856 GCA_002292895.1 Phycisphaerales bacterium UBA966 | reverse complement strand
ACCAGCGATCGCAATGATCCGCGGACGCCCGGCAACATCAGCACGGCGTGGCGCACGCGTGACGGCTACCGGCAGCAGTCCGGCGACCGCATTGACTGCTGCTGCTTGAGCCATCAATTCGATTTC
>DBCE01000097.1:0-3634 GCA_002292895.1 Phycisphaerales bacterium UBA966 | reverse complement strand
TCGCCCGGCAGCGCTTGCGCGCGCAGGCGTGCACCAAGACGCGCCATCACCGCGGCACAGGCCGGTCCGGTGGTCATGGCGGCGATCGATGCATTGGCCTCATCTGCAGCCATGCGCCCCACCATCACTGCACGCGCTAAGGCCTCACGCGCCGCTCGACGCGCCTGAGCGGTCCGCGATGCTGCTTCGATGATCACTTCAAATGAAAGCGTGCGGCTGAATGCGCCGGTACGCCGTGCGCCCGCGTGCACGATCCGCACGCCCATTCCGTGCTGGCGGCGCGCCGCGGTGATTGCTTCCGTCATGCTGTCAGCGATGTATCGAACGCGCGTCATGCTGCCACCTCCGTGCCTTCTTCTGTGAGCACTGCTTCGCCGATCCGATCAACCTCAATGCCACGCACCAATTCGTCGTAGGCAAGGACCGCACACCCGGGAATATGCGGCGTGAGCAATCGCGCCAGTGCCGCGCGTGAAGTGCGCGTGGAAATCACCACTACCGGAAGCGCCGATTCTGCCAACGGCCGAGCCGCGGCCGCCACGGCTCGAACGACCGCCGCCGCGTCTGCAGGCGTGAGGAGCGTTGCGGGCTCGCCATCAATCAGCGTGACTGCGGAGGCAACCAGCGCGTCAAGTGACTGCGAAGCCACCACAACGGTGAGCACCGGGCGACCTTCATCATCGGGACGGGCGTACTGCTGACAAATGGTTCGGCGCAATGCCAATCGCGCTGCTTCCGCAAGCGAGTGCGGTTCACGCGACCGTTGTGCTGCGTCGGCGATGGATTCAAGGACTGCTTCAAGATCGCGGACAGGCACCCGCTCACGCAGAAGTAATTGCATGACCCGCTGCAATTCACCGGGGCGAATGCATGCTGGCACCGCTTCCGCAACCAAACGCGGGGCGCGCTGCGCCAGTTCCGTGAGTAGATCCGCAACATGTTCGCGCGTCAGCAACTCATCAGCATGCCGACGAACCACGGTGGCAAAGTGCGCACCCAATACCGACTCTGGACTTGCAACCGCGCAGCCCTGTGCCTCTGCTTGCGGCCGCAGCGAGGGAGCAATCCACAGTGCATCCAGGCCGAAGGCGGGTTCGCGGGTGCGAATCCCTGGAAGCCGCGGCAGGCGACCGTCCCCTGGCATGGCGAGCAATTCGCCCAGGCGCAGTTCCCCTTCACCCACCGTGGCGCCGCGCACGCGAATGCGGTAACCACCTGAAGCAAGCGATCGATCATCACGCACTCGAACCGCTGGCACCACAATGCCCAGGTCCTGAGCAACTTGGCGACGCACTGCCTCGATGCGTTTCAGAATTGGAGATGCCTCTCCAGCGCGGGCAAGCTGCACGAGCGACGCGCCAATTTCAACTTCAAGTGGCTCAACTGCTAAGAGCGCCCCGATTTCCGCAGTGCGCCGCGCGACAGCGGGATCAATCGCGGCCACTGACTTGGTACGTCGCGCCAGTGAGCCACGACCGCCCGTCTGCTCGACCCGAGGTGCAGACTGTTCGCCGCGAGCGGCAGTGGTCTGCACACGCGTTGCAATCAATGCTCCAAGCCCAATCACTCCGGCCCCAAGAAGGAGCGGCATGGTTGGCAGCGGCGTGAATGAAAGAATTGCCATGAATCCAGCCAGCATCCACAGTGATCTTGGATTGCCGACCAGCTGCTTGGGCATCTCTTCGCCGAGTGTTCGCCCACGCCCAGCACGTGCCACCACCAAACCGGCGGCGATGGCGATGACGAACGCGGGGATCTGCGCGGCAAGACCGTCACCAATGGTCAGCACAGTAAAGGCATGACCGGTGTCAGACAGCGTCCACCCCTTCTGCAACACGCCGGTTGCTATGCCGCCAACAATGTTGACGGCAGTGATGACCACTCCGGCAATTGCATCTCCGCGCACAAATCGGCTTGCACCATCCATGGCGCCGAAGAAATCTGCTTCGCGCGCAAGATCATCGCGACGTTCCCGTGCCTCGGCACCATCAATCGCACCGGCTGCCAAATCCGCATCGATAGCCATCTGCCGACCAGGCAATGCATCAAGCGCAAACCGCGCGGCAACTTCTGCCATGCGCGAGGCGCCCTTGGTGATCACCACAAACTGCACAATCACCAGAATCAGGAACACCACCGCACCGACAGCAATGTTGTTCCCCGTGACTAACTTGCCGAACGACTCAATGAACTGACCAGCGACACCTTGCGCCTCGACCGGTGTGACTGCATCAGCACCCAAGATCAATCGTGTTGATGCCACGTTGATGACCAGTCGAAACAGCGTGGTTCCCAAGAGGAGCGCTGGAAATACGCTGAAATCTAGCGGGCTACGCAGCGTCGCCGCACGCACCAACACCAAAGCTGCCAATGCGAAATTCAGCACCACCAATACATCCATCACCAACGGCGAAAGCGGCGCTACCAGCACCACCACCATGCCAAGCAGTGCCGCTGGCAACGCCAACGAACGATGCTCTGAGAGAAACGCAAGAATTCGATCAAGCAGCCTGTTCACGCAAGTCCTTTCCACGAGCAGCGCCCGCAGCAGTTACCGTTGTCATGCCTCGCCCCTGCGCCCGCGTGATGTTGCGCGCCTGTGAAGTGCGCCGCGACTTTGTATTTGGATCGCCTTCCGTACGGCGGCGTTCCTCACGCGCTTCAGCATCATCCATGCGGGTGGATCGCTCCCACTTCCATCGTGCGATCGCCACATCTGCCGCTGCGCAGACCACGCCTGCTGCCAGCGCGGCAAGCACCGCGTCAAGCACAATGCGCGCTGCGGACGCAACGGCCGCGGCAATTGGCAGTGCCGGCAAAGCAGAAACACGCGACCAGTGCGCAAACACCGCCCACGCTGCTGCGCCAATCAACACCAGCGCCCATGACAAGCGCGCGACCGCCCCGCCTGCTGCCTTGCCTGAGGGCAGGCGCATGGAGATTGAAGCACCAAGCGATGAACGCACGCGAAATCCGGTCTGAATGAGCGCACCAAGCACTGCGCCAGCAAGCCCACACGCAAGCGCCGGCCATGCGATGGCCGCCACCGAAAGCGCTGAATGTTGAATGACCGCTGCGCCATCAGCAGGCCCAATATCGGATGCGGACCGAAGTCCCCCGCGCACCGTTTCCAGTAGTTGCTGCGGAACATTCGAAGCCCATGCGCCGAGCGCTCCACCAATGAGCGCGCCGACGGCAATCGGCGATCGACGTACTGGGACGCCGTGCTCTGATCGAATGCGCTCCAAACGCATCTCACCTGATTGGTGCGTTCGTTCTTCGCTGCTCATGCTGCACCTCCAGTCACTGCGGAGTGCATGGAGTCAAGCATGCCTGCTACCGCGCCATGCATTGCCGACTGCATGGCCACTGCGCCGGCGAGGAGTGCCAGCATGGCAACCGCAAATCGAACTGGAAATCCAAAGGCAAGCGGCGCAATGCCAGGCACGCTGCGCGCAACAAATCCAGAGACAATCGCTTCGGCTACAAGGACCGCAGTGACTGGAAGCGCAACGCGGAATGCCAATTCGCTCGCGGCAACTGCTGCGCCCATCACTGTTCCAACAATGCCTGCGCTGGGGCTCCACGCACCAAGTGCAACGTAATCAAAGCTCCGAAGCGTGGAGAGTGCCAA
>DBCE01000131.1:3452-8933 GCA_002292895.1 Phycisphaerales bacterium UBA966 | reverse complement strand
GCATTCGCCTTACGAGGACGGCCGCTGAGCGCGGCCCTGTCCTCTCCGGCGCCTGCGGCCAGATCACGGTGTTAAGAATTGCGTGGAATTCACGCCGTTAGTAGGCAAGTGAGTTGAGTTACTAGTGATCGGCGTGAGCGGTACCCCTTTCGTATCTCACGCATTCCCGGTCGTTGCATACGCTTTACGGATGCGCGTCGTCAGCTTGCTTCCATCTGCCACTGAATTGCTGTTTGCTGCCGGTGGCGGCGATCTGCTGGTTGGTCGCAGCCATGAATGTGACTGGCCGCTAGCGGCGATGCGCGCTCCGATATTGACGAGTGCGCGGATCGCACACACTGCTGCGAGTGCAGGCGAGCAAAGCGTGCTCGTTGACTCCGCTGCGATTGATGCTGCCGTTCGCGCCTCGATTGCTGCCGGTGAATCGCTCTATCACCTTGATGAGCATCTGCTCCGCGAACTCGATCCAGACGTCATTCTCACGCAAGACCTATGCGATGTGTGCAGCATTGACCTGCGCAGCGTCGAGCGGATCGCGCGCACATTGCCGCGTGTTCCCAAGATCATCAACTTGAATCCAACCACCGTGTGGCAAGTTCTTGATGACGTACTCACCGTGGGCGAAGCGATCGGGCGCCCCGCGCAAGCGCAAGCCGCCGCGACTGCGTTGCGCGACCGCCTGTGGACCGCCAGTGAACGCAGTGCGCCATTTGTTGATGGTCCATCAGTGCTGTTCCTTGAATGGACCGATCCACCATTCGTGGGTGGTCACTGGACCCCTGAACTCATTACCCTCGCCGGCGGCCTGCACCCCCTGAATGCGGTTGGTTGCAAAAGCCGAGTTGCTACACCTGCAGACATCATTGCCAGTGCACCCGAACGCATTGTGGTGGCGCCATGTGGACTTCCGCTGGCGGCGGTCCGTGCAGCGATGCCCGCGCTCGAACGCACGGAGTGGTGGGGGAAACTTCCCGCAGTTCAACGCGCGCGCCAAGCTCATGCGCGCGGTGAATTCTCTGATGCAGTCATGCTCGTTGATGGAAATCAGATGTTCAATCGACCCGGACCACGATTGATCGATGCCCTGGAATGGCTTGCATCGTGGATCAACCAACGCCCCGAACACACGCCCGCAGGTTTCCCCGCAGAGCCGTGGCAGCCGCGCCATAATCAATAAACTCCACGGTATGAACGATCGACTCACGCACGCGTCGCAAGAAGCGCTTCAGTCTGGTCAAACACTAGCAACCAGCAGCGGACACGCCGAGTACTCACCGCTACACCTGCTGGCCGCAATCACCGCTGATTCACGGAGCGCCGCATCAAGTGCCTTGGAGCGCGCCGGAGTTGATCCGCGCCGCGTCCAGGAAGTGGCGCGTGCAGAACTCAAGCGACTACCCACCGTTGCTGGCACCCAGCCTCGCCCTGGGCAAGCGCTTGGTCAGGTCATCACCGAGGCCGAACGACTTGCGCAGGCGATGAAGGACCAATACACCACCGTTGAGCACTTGCTGCTTGCGCTGGCGTCCGCACAAACGCCCGCCAAGTCCGTACTTACTACGCTTGGCGCTGACGAACGAAAGCTATCGAAAGCAATACAGGAGATCCGCGCCGCAAGCGGGATTACAAACGTGAACGACCCGAACGCTGAGAACACGATGGAGTCCCTCAAGAAATACGGTATCGACCTGACCGAGCGTGCCAGCGCCGGCAAACTGGATCCAGTGATCGGACGCGATGAGGAAATTCGCCGCTGCATGCAGGTGCTGAGCCGCCGCACCAAAAACAACCCGGTGCTCATTGGTGAACCCGGCGTTGGTAAGACCGCGGTCGTTGAGGGACTCGCCCAGCGAATCATCAACGGCGATTGCCCCGAGCAAATGAAGGATGTCAAGATCGTTGCTCTTGATGTTGGACAACTACTCGCCGGTGCAAAGTTCCAAGGCGAGTTTGAAGAGCGGCTCAAAGCAGTCATTCGCGAGGTGAGCTCATCAAATGGCCAGATCATTCTCTTCATTGATGAGATCCACACCGTCGTCAGTGCCGGCGCCAATTCTGGAAGCCCAGGCGCCGGGCAATTGCTCAAGCCTGCGCTCAGTCGCGGTGAGTTGCGCACCATTGGCGCCACCACGCTGGACGAGTATCGAACGCACATAGAGAAGGACCCCGCATTTGAGCGGCGCTTCCAGCCCGTCTATGTGGGCGAGCCAAGCGTGCCCGACACCATAGCAATTCTCCGTGGAATCAAGGGAAAATACGAGGCACACCACAGCTGCCGTATTCAAGACAGTGCATTGGTCGCCGCTGCACAAATGAGCGCCCGCTACATCGCCGATCGATTCCTCCCAGATAAGGCGATCGATCTGATTGATGAGGCAGCCAGCCGACTCCGTATTGAAAACGACAGCATGCCCAGTGTGCTCGACGGCGTCAAGCGTCGCTTGATGCAACTTGAGATTGAACGCGAAGCGCTCAAGATGGAGAAGGATCAAGAGAGCAAGGACCGTGCCAAGAAGACCGAAAAAGAGATTGCCGATCTGAAGGAAGAGGATCGGCGCCTCACTGCGCAGTGGCAGGCGGAGAAGAAAGACCTTGACCTTGTTAACAACGCGCAAAAGCAAATTGAAGACAAGAAGGTAGAAGCCGATCAGGCACAACGCGCCGGTGACTTTGAGAAGGCGGCGCGCATTCTGTATGACGACATCAAGAAGCTTGAGGCTTCGCAGAAGGTCGCTCAAGAGAATCTGCAGAAGCGCATGGCTTCTGGCGACATGCTGGTGCGGGAAGATGTTGACCCAGACGCCATTGCCGCCGTCGTTAGTCGCTGGACCGGAATTGCTGTTTCCAAGCTAGTAGAGAGTGAAAAACAGAAACTCCTGCATATTGAGGAAGATCTGCGCAAGCGCGTGGTTGGTCAGCCCGAAGCGGTTGAAGCAGTGGCCGAGGCGGTGCGCCGCAATCGCGCGGGGCTTGGCGAGTCAAGCCGCCCGATTGGTTCGTTCTTGTTCCTTGGGCCAACGGGCGTTGGTAAGACCGAGTTGTGCAAAGCGCTTGCTGAATATCTCTTTGATACCGAAGCCGCCATGGTCCGAATCGACATGAGTGAGTTCATGGAGCAACACTCGGTGGCTCGACTGATTGGTGCGCCTCCTGGATATGTTGGGTACGAAGAAGGCGGCCGTCTTACTGAGGCGGTACGTCGTCGTCCGTATTGCGTGGTGCTCTTTGACGAATTTGAGAAGGCACATCCGGACGTCAGTAACGTGCTGTTGCAAGTGCTTGATGATGGCCGTCTCACTGATGGTCAGGGCCGCACCGTGGACTTCACCAACACCATCATTGTCATGACTTCCAATATTGGTAGCCATGTCATCATGGAACTCAGTGAGAAGGGCGAAGCTGATGCACTGATCGAAGCGCACGTGATGACTGAAGTCAAGAAGCACATGCGCCCCGAGCTCATCAACCGCATCGATGAGCTAGTGATCTTCCACCAACTCAGCCGAGCGGACTTGTCCGGAATTGTGGAAATTCAACTGACAAACCTGCGTCGCCGCCTTGAAGACCGCAAGATCACGCTCAACATCACCCCGGGTGCCATTGAAGCGCTTGCCAATGAAGGCTACGACCCACAATTCGGTGCGCGCCCACTCAAGCGTGTCATTCAACAGCGCCTCGAGAATCCACTGGCCACGCAAATCCTGAGCGGCAAGTGCCCGCCCGGAACAACCGTGACCGTGAAGCACGAAGGCAAGAGCTTTACGTTCAGTTGACGATTGCGGAACACTGAGCAATACGCGCGCGGTAACCGACGGTACTCGCTGAAGGTTGCCAAACGCCTAAGCGTGCCTGCGCTCACTCGCGCGCGCCACGCGTCAACCCGCACCAGCTTTACTCCACCGTAACGCTCTTCGCTAGGTTCCGTGGCTTGTCAACGTCCTTGCCGCGCAACACCGCGGCGTGGTACGCCAACAATTGCAGCGGCACTACCGTGACCAGCGGCTGCAACATCTCCGGAACATCAGGCACATAGAAGACATCTTCAGCCATGCTCTTGATGTGCTCGTCGCCTTCCGTTGCCACCGCGATGACGTGTCCACCACGGCTACGCACTTCCTGAATATTGGAAAGTACTTTCTCGTACTGGCTGTTACGCGTAGCAACAAACACGCATGGCATGCCATTGTCGATCAGCGCGATCGGTCCGTGCTTCATCTCCGCGCTGGGCATGCCCTCGGCGTGGATATAACTGATTTCCTTGAGTTTCAGAGCGCCCTCCAAAGCCACCGGGTAGTTCACGCCGCGGCCAAGGAACAGCCAGTTCTCGCGTTCCATGTACTTCTCTGTGGAACGGCGAATGTGTTCGCTCTGTTGCAGAATGCGCTCAATGTGCGCGGGAATGGCTTCAAGGTCACGCAAGGCGGACGACACAAATTCCTGACTCAGCAAGCGGCGGCGTCCGATGTATAGAGCCAACATCGCTGACACCATCACTTGGCCAACAAACGCCTTGGTGCTGGCTACGCCAATCTCCGGTCCAACGCGCAGGTAAATGCCTGCATCGGTTTCTCGCGAGATCGAACTGCCCACCACGTTGATCACGCCGAGTGCCATTGCGCCGCGCGCCTTCGCTTCTTGCAGTGCTGCCAATGTGTCCGCGGTTTCGCCGCTCTGACTCACCGCAACAACAACCGTGCCTTCGCTGACAATCGGATTGCGATAGCGGAACTCACTTGCAAAGTCCCAATCCGCTGGAATCTTCGCCCATTCTTCCATCAGGTAACTACCGATCATCGCCGCATGCAGCGCGGTGCCCTGACCAATCATGGTGATGCGTCGGCTTGAAGCCAACGCACGGGCGTGATCGCCGATGCCACCAAGAACGATCTGACCAGCGCGGTGATCCACGCGACCCTGCAAAGTGCGGGTCAGCGCCGCAGGCTGCTCAAAGATTTCCTTGAGCATGAAGTGTTCGAATCCGCCGAGTTCGATCTCGGAGAGATCCATCTCCAGCGCGCGAATCTTGGCATCAACCGTGACGTTGTCAATGGTGCTGGTACGGAACGAATCCGTGGTCAGCTTGGCAACCGTGTAGTCCTCAAGCGTGAACGCCTGATTGGTGTGTGCAACAATCGCACTCTGATCACTGGCCACCACGTATTCATCACTACCAACGCCAACCATCAGTGGACTGCCCTTGCGCGCAACCACCAACACGCCTGGTTCCTTCTCGCACATGCAGCAGATGGCATACGCGCCGGTGACCTCGCGGAGCGCGGCTTGCACCGCATGCTCCAGATCGCCCTGGTAGAGCTCACCAATCAGGTGAACCAGGACCTCAGTGTCCGTCTCGCCCTTGAAGACGTGGCCCTTCTCAGTGAGGTAAATCTTGATGGACGCGTAGTTCTCAATGATGCCGTTGTGGACCAGTGAAATGCCGTGCCCCTTGATCGGGTCGTCGCAGTGCGGGTGAGCGTTCAC
>DBCE01000131.1:2888-3369 GCA_002292895.1 Phycisphaerales bacterium UBA966 | reverse complement strand
CCGCGCTTGCCTTCGATCAGCTCCTCCAGGACCCGGACGCGGCCGACGCTCTTGGCGATCTGGATGGTCCCGGTCTTGTTCTGCACGGCCACGCCAGCCGAGTCGTAGCCGCGATACTCCAGGCGCTTCAGGCCCTCAAGAAGGAGTGTGGTGGCTGGTTTCTTGCCGATGTATGCAACGATGCCGCACATGTTCGAGAGGCTCCTGAGCAAAGTGACTGGCTTCCGCGAGCTTCGCGGGGTACTCCAGAGTGGATATTGTCGGCGAGACCGACCGACTACGATCGCATACTTGCGCAGTTCTTTGGTCAAAAATCGCCCAGAGTGAGCACAATTCATTGCCTGACAACAGTTTCAATCATTCCAGCGCACCCCCAAATTCAGACGCTTCGAAAGCGGCGTTTCGAGCATGGGCTCGCCAGGCATCCAAACATCAGGCGGACCATACCTGCGCCATTAGCGCCGCATTATGTGGCGATATT
>DBCE01000131.1:0-2807 GCA_002292895.1 Phycisphaerales bacterium UBA966 | reverse complement strand
TGCCAATCCGTGGCGAAATTGACCCGATCACGCTTGCTTCCTGGGCGATCTCCGCCGATTGGGATCTTTGTATCGGCTGGGGCTCAAGCCGCTCGGCGGTCCTGCAACCCGTTGGAGTGCAGCCGGAGTTCATCGCCGGCGGCACCTGGCACCGCGATCAGTGTGAGCCGGACGCTTGGGACATGCCGGTTCCCCGCGCCCATGCCCCGGTTCGCACCGCCAGCCTGACGGCGGTGATCGTCCCTGGCCTGGCCTTCGACCGGCGCGGGCAACGGCTCGGCCGAGGCGCGGGCGTCTACGACCGATTCCTCTCAACCCTTGCGCCGCACACCCTCCGCATCGGGGTCATCCCCGACGCGCAACTGGTCGACGCATTGCCCACCGAACCGCACGACGTTCCCATGCACTTTGTGGTCACCGAGAAGCAAGTCATCGCTACCGCCAGCCTCGCGCCATAAACCGCTGTGGCCCAATCCCCGCGACGCTCAGAAACCCGCGCAATCACTGCGGCAAATTGTGGCACAATGCCGATGTCACACAGATGCGCGGCATTGGACGCCGCGCTCCCGTTCGCACCGCTTGCACACGAGGTCAAGGATGACCCTTCCTAGCCAGTCGCCCCGTTCCCACTCGCCTATTTCTTCTGGTGCTCGCAATGCCCAGGGGATGCGTTCGCTGTTCATCGCCGTTGCGGCGATCGGACTTGGCGGCGCTGCTGCAGGATGGTTCCTGACGCACAAGAGCGAAAGTCCGGAGGTGAAATCGGAAACCACTGCATCCATCACCGATCCGCTGATCGATGATGCGGCAACCGCTGCCGCCACCAGCACCATCGTCGTCAATGCCACCGCGGCCGACATCAACGCGGCAAGCAGTGCGCCCGCCGTCAACACGGGTGCAAACACCGCCACCGCTACTCCCACCGCTCCGCTGGGCACCGCTACCACCACGTCGATCGCCACTGCGCAGTCCGCAGTAGCCGGCGCCGCGACGGCGGGCATTGCCGGTACACCCGGAACTCCAGCAACAACGCCAGCAGCAACGATCGGTAACGCAGCGCAACGAATCCAGCAAGCGAACGCCATGATCGCTTCTGATCCGATCCGCGCCCGCGTTGAACTCACGCGACTTCTTGATTCAAATGCACTCAGCGCCACCGAACGCACGCAGGCATACGCAGGCATCAACAACCTTGCGAGCGCCCTGTTCTTCTCACCCAACATCGTTCCTGGCGACATTGCTAGCCAGAGCTACGTAGTCAAGAAGGGCGACAGCTTTGCGCGGATCACCAACCGTGAAAAGCTTGCCATCGATTGGCGATTCATTCAGCGCATCAATCAGATTGCCAGTGAAAAGGCCCTGCGCGCCGACATGCGCCTGAAACTTGCCCACGGACCATTTGATGGCGAAGTGATCAAGGCTGATTACCGTTTCAATATCTATGCCGGCACCGGCTCTGAGCGCGTGATGGTTGCTAGCTTCCCCTGCGGCGTCGGCACCAATGACTCCACTCCAGTGGGGACATTCAAAGTGCGCACGGGTTCCAAGCTGATTGATCCAGAGTGGTCCAACCCGCGCACTGGTGAGAAGTTCAAGTCCAACGATCCGAAGAATCCAATCGGCGAGCGCTGGATTGGTCTGCAAGGCACAACCCCGGAGACCGCCAAGTTCACCGGCTACGGCATCCATGGCACCGTGGAGCCGCAATCGATCGGCAAGCAAATGTCGATGGGCTGCGTCCGCCTTGGCGACGCGGAAGTGCAAGTGGTCTATGAACTCATCGGTGAATCAAGCACCATTGTGATTCGCTAACCGAAGCGCGCATGGACGATCTTGATCCACGCTCGATGAACGCGCCGTCCACACGGCGTACTGCTGAAGAAATGATTTCCGCCCTCGGGTTGGTTCGCCACCCCGAGGGCGGTTTCTTTCGTGAGACCTTTCGCGCGCCGGATGCCCCACGCGGCGCGAGCACGTGCATCCTGTTCTTACTTGCTGCAGGTGAGCAAAGTCGCTGGCACCGCGTCGACGCCGATGAACACTGGCTGTTCCATGACGGCGATCCGTTGCAACTTGAAATCGCTGGCCCAACGGCTCAATCAAGAACATCCATCATCCTTGGGAACGATCTTGCTGCCGGACAACAACCACAAGCCGTGGTTCCCCGCGGTTGGTGGCAGGCTGCGCGCCCGTGCGGCGCGTGGACATTGGTGGGATGCGTGGTGGCACCCGCGTTCGAATTTGCGCAAGTTTGAGATGGCACCGCAAGGTTGGGAGCCCGCCTCAGTTGCAGGCGGTGGCGCCGCGCCCGTCACGCATTAATCATCATCGTCGGTTGCCGCCATCGCTCCCGAGTCGCCAGCAACCCCTGGCTGTCCAAGCCCGCGCGGGTGCGGACTCGACCAGTCCGTGCGACGCTGTGCAACCAGACGCACCGCGAGTTCAATAGCCGCCTTCATGCTGCCCTCACTCGCGCGGCCTTGGCCGGCAATATCAAACGCGGTGCCGTGATCGGGGCTAGTACGCACAATTGGCAAGCCGACCGTCACATTGACAGCCTTGTCCCAACCGAGCAGCTTCACAGGAATGAGCCCTTGATCGTGGTACATGGCCACCACCAAGTCCCACTCGCCCGCCGCGGCTGCAATGAATACCGTGTCACCAGGAAATGGACCGTGGGCATCAATACCAATGCGCCGCGCGGCCTCGATCGCCGGGCGAATGACACGTCCCTCCTCGTCACCAAACATGCCGTGCTCGCCCGCATGCGGATTCAGACCGCAGACCGCAATGCGTGGCTTGGCAAT
>DBCE01000224.1:4968-5164 GCA_002292895.1 Phycisphaerales bacterium UBA966 | reverse complement strand
ATGGCAATTGGGTGCGCATTTCCCCGGTGAATTCGCCGCCATTGCGCCGAGTGCAGGATGGGTCAGCTTTGGAAGTTACGTAGGAGCCACGGCCGCGGGCAGCGCGCCGACGAACGCAAGCGGTGGCGCAGAAGATCCGGCTGCGCAAATGCTGCTCCGCGCCGGACGCGCGAGCGACACGCTGAGCATCAAGGAG
>DBCE01000224.1:2590-4891 GCA_002292895.1 Phycisphaerales bacterium UBA966 | reverse complement strand
CGCGAGATGTTCAAGCAACTCGCCGCCATCAGTCACCCAGACTTTGAATACTACGAACGCCCCGGTGCTGGCCACTGGTGGGGAAACGAGTGCGTCGACTGGGCCCCGCTCATGCAATTCCTGTTCCGACACACGCTGCCGGAGATGAAGGACATGACGCGCGTACGGTTCCAGACGGTCTCGCCACAAGTCAGTCAGCGCGACGGCTGGGTACGCGTCTTGCAGCAAAAGAAGCCGTTCGAGGTTTCCAGTGTTGACATGGTGCTTGATGTAGCGAAGCAGACCGTGGCTGGAACCACGGTGAATGTCAAGACACTTGATCTGGTGGTGCCGATCACCATGCCGGTGAGCGGAGCAGCGGCGCCGGCCACCGCACCTACGCAAATCACCGTCACGCTGGACAATCAGGCGATCGTCGTTCCGTTGACGACTGACAATCCGCACCTGCGATTCCATCGTGAGCAAGGATCCGCGGACAACATCGTTTGGAGTCTTGATCCAGGATGCCGCGACAGTTCCAAGCCTGAGCCGCTGCCTGCGCATGAGAAGAAGCCCGCGCGCGGCGGACCGTTCAAGAACGCCTACGCGCACGGCTTTGTTGCGGTTGTTGGAACCAAGGGCGATGACGCAGCCGACGCATTGATCATGGCCAAGGCACGCTTTGATGCTGATCAATGGTGGGTACGCGGCAATGGTCGCTTTGAAATTCTCACTGACACTGCGTTTGATCCCAAGCAATACCTTGGTCGCAATGTGGTGCTGTACGGCAACCATGACCAGAACGCCGCATGGGGCGCGCTCATTGGCGACAGCACTTCGATTGATGTCCGTAACGGATCATTCGCTGGGCCAACTTCGCGCCACACTGGCGAGGACATCGCCACGATGTTCGTGCTGCCCCGCATTGATTGCGACCAAGGCCAAGTGGGCGTCGTTGCCGCCACCGGCGCTGTGGGTATGCGCGCCGCCATGCGCACCCCCATCTTCAGCGCCGGCGTAGGCGTTCCGGATCTGATTGCATTCCGCGCATCCATGCTCACCGATGGCGCCACGGGCATCATTGAAGCCGGATTCTTCGGCAATGACTGGGGTATCGATACAGGTACTTGGATGCGGCGGTGAGTGCGCGACAGCCCTGCCACCCGAGTGGCAGCCTTCATTCAATTCACTTTGTCGCCAGCGTCGGGTAATCGTTGTAGCCCTTGCCACCCACGCCATAGAACTGCGAAGCATCCCACTCGGCGAGCGGCGAGCCATCGCGAATGCGCTCCGGCAGATCCGGGTTAGAGATCGCAAGCTTGCCGAATGCCACTGCGTCGCCAAGGCCTTCGCGTACATCGCGCTCGGCGCTTGCAACATCGCGCGAGTAGCCGTTCAACACCACTGGTCCATTGAAGTTCTTCTTCATTCCTTCAGCCAGCGCGCGGTCAAACGGACCGTTCCATCCGTGTGCCCCGAAGTAATGATTAAAGAGATGCAAGTACGCACACTTGCGATCGCCAAGTTCACGCGCGGCGCGCAACATCAATTCACGGTCATCGGGCACAGCCGGTAGTTCCGCGGCATTCCCCATTGGCGAAAGACGAACGCCAACCTTGGCATATCCAAACGCTGCACCCGCCGCATCCACGGCGCTCATCAGAAGCCGCAGGCGATTCTCAACGCTTCCGCCCCACGCGTCGGTGCGTGTATTCAGCGAGCCAGACAGGAATTGATTGATCAGGTACCCGTTCGCGCCATGCACCTCAACGCCGTCGAACCCGGCGACCTTGGCATTCGTGGCTGCAAGTTCATAGTCCCGCACAACCCGCGGCATTTCATTGGTTTCCAGCGCGCGCGGCATACTGGCAGGTACCTCTTCAAGGGTGCCGTCGGCACGGACAATCACCATCTTGGCCGAAGACGCCGCGGCAACGCAAGACACCGGCGACTGCCCGTTCGGCTGATGTGCCGTGTGACTGATGCGCCCCACATGCCAGAGCTGCAAGAAGATTCGCCCGCCCGCCGTATGTACGCGATCGGTCACGACCTTCCAACCGGCCACCTGCGCGGCACTGAAAATGCCGGGAGTGTTCGGATAGCCCTTGCCCTCCGGCGAGATCTGCGTGGCCTCCGAAATCAGCAGGCCATAGGAGGCGCGCTGCGAGTAGTGCACTGCTTGCAGTTCGCCAGGAATGCAATCCGGATCCTTGGCGCGCTGACGAGTGAGCGGAGCCATGAACACGCGGTTGGGGCAAAGAAGTCCGCGCAGATCAATCGGTTGAATCAGTGGGTTCATGTGCTGGCTCATGTGGGGGTTCG
>DBCE01000224.1:746-2536 GCA_002292895.1 Phycisphaerales bacterium UBA966 | reverse complement strand
CTGAAAGCCTATGGCGAAATGCGCGAGTCGGCAAAGGCCGCATCGCGCATTTCGTCATACTTTGGAAGTTTCGAACAACCGACTCAGGGATCCGTTTACCACTTCAGGTTCATCGCGCCCTGGTACTCAGCCAACGGACGAATGATGCGGTTGTTCTGATGCTGCTCCATGATGTGCGCGCACCAACCGGTGATGCGAGCCGCAACAAAGATCGGCGTGTACTGCGGCACAGGAATGCCCATGATGAAGTAGGTCATCCCGCATGGGAAGTCCACGTTCGGGTGAATGTTCTTGTCGCGCAACATGATGGCTTGCACTTCATCGCCCATGTCGAACCACTTCTTGCCGCTTGGCCCCATCTGCTCCGCAAGCTTGAGACCCCAGCGGCGCAAGATGCCCGCGCGGTGATCGCCATTCTTGTAGACGCGATGGCCAAAACCCATCAATTTGCGCTTCTCTGCAAAGGCGCGCTGCATCCACGCATCGGTGGTCATCTTGCCGCCAGCGCAGTCCTTATCCAAGTCCTTGAGCATCTCCATGGCCATCTCATTGGCGCCGCCGTGCAGCGGACCCTTGAGCGCACCGATGCCGCCACAGACCGCACTGTGCATGTCACTCTCGGTGCTTGCAATGCAGCGGCATGTGAATGTGCTGGCGTTGAAATCGTGCTCCGCGTAGAGAATCAGGCTGACATCCATGATGCGCGCCTCAAGCTCTGATGGCTTCTTACCAGTCATCAGCCACATGAGATTGGCTGCATGACCAAGCGAAGCATCTGGCTCAAGCACTGGCTTGTTCTCGATGGTGCGCTGAATAGCTCCAATCAACGTTGGGATCTGCGCCAAGAGACGCTTGGACTTGCGCAACTCCGCGTCCGGCGCGTTGGACTCGCATTCGGCATCGTGATGACCAAGGATGCTCACGCCCGTGCGCAAGAGACTCATTGGGTGCGCGGTCGGTGCAGCCTTCACCACCGCAGCAAGTTGATCGATCACCGTCTTCTGAACGGCGCGCATGCCCTTCACTTCATTGCTGAACGCTGCAAGCTCCGCGTCGGTTGGCTTGGTGCCCATCAGAACGAGGTGCGCAACTCCTTCAAAGGTGGCCTTCTCGGCCAGGTCAGCGATCTCGTAGCCGCGATAGATGAGTTCGGTCTGCGTGACAGCGCAGATCTTGGTTTCGCCAATCACTTGGTTGGCGAGACCGCGCGTGTCGACAGGCTTTGCGGTTGGGACCGGGGTAGCGGGGCTGGCGGTAACCATGGTTTCTAGACCTCGAGATATCAAAAATGCGAGCGGATTCGAATGATCCCTGATGGTAGCCGGGCACGCAGTTCAAGACGACCCGGGGTAGCATCGAACCCGACATGAAGAGGCCATCCGCCCTGTATTTTGTGCTCAGTTCTGCCGTTATTGGCGCCCTTGCGCTCCTGCCAGCTGGCTGCGGCGGTCCGCCCGTCGTTGGCGGCGGCCCCCTTGAGCCCAGTCGCGCACCTGCAGACAACGCCGTCGAGGACTTGGCGGCATGGCTGCCGGGCAACTATTCGACCGCTGCACAGGCCGCCGCGGACAGCACCTACTTTGACGTTCGTCTGCACATCGTTCCCATCTGGACCGATCGCACCGACGGCCCGTGGATGTATGTGGAGCAGGCCATGGCCGACAGCCAGGACGTTCCGTACCGCCAGCGCATCTACCGCCTGATCACCCTGCCGAACAACCGTGCCGAGATTGTGATCTATGAACTTCCGGGCGCACCGCTCGCATGGACGGGTGCGTGGCGCAACCCCG
>DBCE01000224.1:0-667 GCA_002292895.1 Phycisphaerales bacterium UBA966 | reverse complement strand
CTGGCGTACCAAGGTCCGCAACAGATCACTGGCGCCACCAAGGGTGCCGACTGCGGCACCGCCCTGCGCGAGGCGAAATACGCCACCACCGACGTCACTGTGACCCCCAACGAACTCCACAGTTGGGACCGCGGCTACGACGCCGCTGGTCAGCAGACGTGGGGTGCCGTCAAGGGCGCGTATCGATTCATCAAGGAATCGCCCGCAGTGAATACCGCACCGCATCCACAACAACCAATGGGCGACGAAGCATCGATCGCCGCACCTGCACCCGAGCCACAACGATGACGACACTCACACCGCATCCCGGCCGAAGACTTCGCGAAGCATGGCAACGCGGCACCGTCATGGTTCCCGGCGCATTCAATGCATTAGTGGCGCGCGCGGTGGCGCAGGCTGGATTTGAAGCGTGCTACATCTCTGGCGGCGCAACAGCCAATGCGTGCGGATATCCCGATATTGGGCTGGTCACCCTGACGGAAATGGCGCGCACCATCCGCGAAATCAGTGATGCATGCAAACTTCCAGTCATCGCCGATGCTGACACTGGCTACGGCGAAGTGGAGTGCTGCGTACGAACCGTCGTGGAATACGAACGCGCCGGCGCTGCGGCGCTGCACGTGGAAGATCAGATCTTTCCAAAGCGCTGCGGGCATCTTGACGGCAA
>DBCE01000065.1:5872-8495 GCA_002292895.1 Phycisphaerales bacterium UBA966 | reverse complement strand
CGAGTCACTCAGGCTACCCGCGGCGGCTCCATACGCACGAATCCTTCTATTGCTTCATACTCGGCGAGTCCCAGGCGGTCGTAGGCAACCGCCGTGGCGCGGTTGCGATCTTCGGCGCGCTGCCAGAATTCACGGGTATCGCTTGCGCCTGGAAAGACTGGTGTGTCTTTCTGGCTTTCATGCTTGAATATCGCAAATCGCTTGCGAACCACTTCGTCAGGCGAGAGTGGAACGGCCATCTCAATCTCTTCCGGCGCCCACTCTTGCCAAGCGCCGCGATACAGCCAGGTTTCGCATGCATCAAGCCATGCGCGCTCCTTGGGTTCAGTGCGCAAGACAGCCAGCGCCTGCACAATGGCCGCCAAGCAGGTGCGATGCGTGCCATGCGGATCACTTAGATCGCCCGCTGCATAAATCTGGTGCGGTTGCACGGCCCGAAGAAGCTCGCAGGTGATGCGCAGGTCGTCCGCGCCCAGCGGATTCTTTCGAACACGGCCCGTCTCATAGAACGGCAGGTCAAGAAAGTGAATGTGCTCTGGGCGAACACCGCTCCATCGTGCGCCGGCACGCGCCTCGCTGCGGCGGATCAATGCCTTTACTCGTTGCAGTTCCACAGTGTCCACTTCGCCGGGCTTCTTGGTGGCAACAAATGTTTCGATGTTGGCTTCAAGGCGTTCCGTGAACTCGCGACCGAGTTGCGGAAATGCTCCAGCAAATTCGCGCAGGAAATCCAGATGCCGCAGCGCGCTGTCATCCCATACGGCAATGTTGCCGGAGGTTTGGTAGGCAACATGTACTTCATGACCCTGGTCACACAGTCGGATGAATGTTCCGCCCATGGAGATGACATCGTCATCGGGATGTGGGCTGAACACCACCACGCGCTTTGGGAATGGTGAATTGGCATCGTCAGGCTTGCCGCCCGGCCAACCGGTGATTGTGCGTTGCAATGCGCGAAACACTTCGATGTTGATGTCGTACGCATCGCCGCGGCTGGCAAGGAGCGGCTGCAGGCCGTGTTCGTTGTAATCCTCTTCTACTAATTTCAGCACTGGTTTCCCAAGCGTCCGCGCGAGCCAGATCACCGCCCGCTTGGTAGTGGCGGCGTCCCATGCAAGACCAAAGTCCTCAATGGGTCCGAGCAACCACGGCGTACTAAAGCGCGTCAATGCAGCACTGGAAGCAGGATCAAGTACGAACCGTGCGTTGGCATGCTCTTGCAGGAAACTAGCAGCAACTGACGGAGAAATTGCGCCTTCAACGGCTTCGCGCACAATGGCAGCCTTGTGTTCGCCAAAGGCCATCAACAGCACCCGACGTGCGTCAAGAATGGTGCCGACACCCATGGTGATGGCGCGCCGAGGGACGTTGCGTTCGCCGAAGAAGTCGCTTGCCGCATCCATGCGGGTGACGCGGTCAAGGGTGATGAGCCGCGTGCGACTATCGCGCGGTGAGCCGGGCTCATTGAATCCAACATGCCCGGTGCGGCCAATACCAAGAATCTGCAGATCAATGCCGCCCGCGTTCCGTATGGCAAGTTCGTAGCCAGTACAAAAGTTTGCTACCTGATCCTGCGCACATGTTCCGTCCGGAATATGGATGTTGGCGGGATCGATATCAATGTGTTCAAAGAGATGCTCTTGCATGAAGCGTCGGTAGCTCTGCAACTCTTCTGGACGCATCGGCCAGTACTCATCAAGGTTGAAGGTGACGGCGTTCTTAAATGAGAGTGCCTCTTCGCGGTGCATGCGCACGAGTTCTTCGTACACGCCTTGCGGAGTCGATCCGGTGGCTAATCCCAGGACGGCCATCCGTCCTTGCGCGGCGCGTTCGCGGAGCAACGCGGCGATCTCTGCGGCCACGGCACGGCTTGCGGCATGACTGGTGGGATGAACGCTGACAGGTATGCGTTCACGGCCGGTATGAGCCCGGTCCATGGCGCTACTCAGCGGGTTTGAGGCGTTTGCATCCTTGGCCGACGAGTCCATGTGAGCCATCAGCGAAGCGTACCTATTGAGGCGGCAGAAACCTCGCCGCACTGGCGAAGCTTTGTTCCGTACATCTCAAATGGCCCCGGTGGGACTTGAACCCACACACCGCTTTGCGCGGCTGCGGATTTTAAGTCCGCTGCGTCTGCCGATTCCGCCACAGGGCCCGTTGGGTGCATACTAGATACTTGCGGAGTCACATGGGCTTGCAAATCGCCCGTGACTTAGTGCCGCGAATCGCTCTTCTTCTCATGGTGACCGCCGAACGCATAGCGCATGGCGCTGAGGATCTTGTTCCCGTACTCGGCGTTCCCGCGGCTATCAAAGCGGCTGAAGAGCGAGGCGGTAATGACATGGGCTGGAACGCCTTCCTCCACTGCCGCAATCGTGGTCCAGCGGCCTTCGCCGGAGTCGCTGACGCGCCCGCCAAACTTCTCAAGCTTGGGATCTTCGGCGAGTGCGGTTGCGGTGAGGTCAAGCAGCCAACTGGAAACGACGCTGCCGCGCCGCCACAGTTCAGCCACTCGGCCAATATCGATGTCATATTGATACGCCTCCGGGTCGCGCAGTGGCGTGGTCTCTGCGTCCATGGCCACCTTGTCTTTGCCCATATTGGCGTGGCGCAAGATGTTGAA
>DBCE01000065.1:1723-5808 GCA_002292895.1 Phycisphaerales bacterium UBA966 | reverse complement strand
ACCATCTTCACAAAGTGGCCAGCACCAACCGGGCCGCAGTGCAAATACCCAATGTCGCTGGTATCGCCCGCACCGCCACGACCGGCAGTCACTGGAATGCTTCCAGTGCCCGGCGCAAGCGTGCGGAACACGGAGTCAAGGCGCGCAACGGCCGCATCTGGACCGCCGATCATCAAGCAGTAGCCGCGTTCAAGACCCCACACACCACCAGAAACGCCGCAGTCCACGTAATCGATGCCCTTGGCGGAAAGTGCCTTGGCGCGTCGCAGGTCATCACGGTAGTAACTGTTTCCGCCGTCAATGATCGTGTCGCCGGGTGAAAGAAGCGGAACAAGTTCATCGATCATCTCGTCCACCACGCCCGCAGGCAGCATCAGCCAGATGTGCCGAGGCGCTTGCAACTTCTTGACCAGGTCAGCCGTGGAAGTTGCTGCAACACCGCCCTCGGCGGCGATCTCGCGGATCGGTTCGGGCTCGCGGTTCCAACCGACCACGGAGTGGCCGTTACGAAGCAGTCGCTTGCCCATGTTGGCGCCCATACGTCCGAGTCCGATCAGTCCAAGCTGCATGCTGTTCCTTCCGAGGGGTGGTGTTGTCGCCGCGCGGCGTGATGGCGGGGGGTCAAGACTGTAGTTGACGGTGAACCGGTAAACGACGCCAATCTATTGCAGGTGGTGTGACTCAAGGAGCTTCACGAGCCAAACTGCGAACTCCGTCTTTGGCAGTGTTTGTCCAGGGGTGGCCGATCGGCCGTCAGCAAAGTAGACGGTGGCGTTGACGTTCGGTGAATTCATCGTTGCAAGCGGGTTGGCCACGATGGCGTTCGCTCGCTTGCGATGGAGTTTGGCGGTGGCAGAACGTTCGAGTTCGTCTGGATGCTCAAGGGCGAAGCCAACCACGTATTGGTCCGCGCGGCGATGCGCGGCGAGTCCCGCAAGGATGTCCTCGGTTGGCTGGAGTTCCAAAGTGATTGGGCCCGCCTCGCGGCGCATCTTGCCCGGCTCGCATGTGGCAGGGCGATAGTCGGCAACGGCAGCCGCCATCACCAGCACCTCGTGGGCAGGCCATTCGGTCCGCAGCACGGATAACAAGTCGGCCGCCGTCACAAATTGACGATCTCCGCACTCAGGAACCGCCGGCACACCTGGTCCACGGACCACTGTCACCGGATATCCGCGTGCCTGAAATGCCGCTGCAATCGCGCTTCCCATCAGCCCGCTCGAACGGTTACCGATGTACCGAACGTCGTCGATCGGTTCATGCGTTGGTCCCGTCGCCACCAAGACGCGCGGTCGGCGACTGCCGCCGGAGCGGGCCGCGTCAGCCCGAACGGGCAGGGGGTTTCTTGGTTCAGCGTCCATATTCTCGGTCGTACGCATTGCGTAGATGCTGCGCAGGCCGCATACTACGGAACCTCCTGCCGTTCCGGACGCCCCGGACCGGCATGTGGGGGGTCAGGTGCAACTGCTGCGCCCGCCCGGTGCGAAGATATGGTGTTCTCGTTGCACGCCCCACCGCGGGGTGATCGGCAGCGAGGGTTCGGTCCGTCAGGAGGTTCCGTTGGCACGTAAGCCCCGTCAGAAACTCGGCGAGATCCTCGTTGGTCTTGGAGTCGTCACCCTCGCTCAGGTTGACGAGGCGTTCGCTGCCGCCCGTGCGCGTGGCATGCGGCTTGGTGAAATCCTGGTGGAGACCAACGCCTGCAAGGACGAAGACATTGCCAAGGCGCTTGCGCAGCAATTTAGCGTTGATTTCATCAACCTGGATGTTGTTTCGGACATGAACAAGATTGACAAGGCGCGCATTCCCGCGGACTTGATCAAGAAATTCTTAGTGCTGCCCATGGCAGGCAGCGGCAAACTGCGCCTGATTATCCATGACCCCATGGACATCGACACGCTGGAGATGTTGCGCTTTCGTGTGGGCGAGTTTGAGCAGGCCGGCATTGCTTCAAAGCGGCAGATTAGTTCGTACATCAACGGCGGAGCCAAGGCAGAAGGCCCGCCACGAAAGCAGTTGGCCGGCGACTCAATGGACAAGTCCGTTGACGTCAGTGCCAAGTCCCTTGACCGCAGTGCAAAGTCACTCGATATCGATGACGACGGTCCAATTCGCCGACTTGTGGCGCGCATCATTCTTGATGCAGTGAACGGTCGCGCGTCAGATATTCATGTCGAACCGGCAGAGGGGCACATCATGCTCCGCTACCGCATCGACGGTGTGTGCGTGGAGATTGAGAAACTGCAGAAGAATCTGCAGAATGCCATCCTCTCCACCATCAAGCTGATGGCAGGCGTGAACATCGCCGAGCGTCGCATTCCGCAGGACGGCCGTATCAAGTTCCCCGTTCCTGAGATTGATCAGATGGGCGAACCGGTCTACAAGGACGGGCAGCCAGTCATCAATCAGATTGACTTCCGCGTGAGTACTTGCCCGGCGTTCTACGGGGAAAGCGTGGTCTTGCGAATCTTGCGCCCGGACAGCGTGCGCATCGGTCTCTTGAATCTTGGCTTTGAGCAAGACTCACTGGATGTCTTTAACAAGATCATTCGCCGTCCAAACGGAATCTTCCTGGTCACCGGNNCCGACCGGTTCGGGCAAGACAACCACGCTCTATTCGGCGCTGGCCATTCTCAACACGCCGGACCGCAAGATCATCACCGCTGAGGATCCCGTTGAGTACAACTTCAACGGCATCAATCAGGTGCAGATTCGCGAACAGATCGGCCTCAGCTTTGGAGTGGTGCTGAAGAGCATGTTGCGTCAGGCGCCGAACATCATCCTGATCGGTGAAATTCGAGATCGCGAAGTAGCAGACATCGCCATTCAGGCTGCACTCACTGGTCACTTGGTGTTTAGCACGCTGCACACCAACGATGCTCCCAGCGCCATCACCCGATTGGTGGACATGGGTGTCAAGCCGTTCTTGGTAGCAAGTTCCATTCAGGCAGTGCTTGCGCAGCGCCTGGGGCGCGTCTTGTGCCCAATGTGCAAGATGATCGACGACGCTCCGGATCCGAAGTTCCTCAAGTTGGTGGACATTGCTCCAGAAGAAGCGATGGGCAAAGTCATGAAGGCCGTGGGATGCCCCAATTGCAAGGGCACCGGTTACCGCGGTCGTAAGGCGATCTTTGAAATGATGATCATGAACAGCGAGATTCGTGAGCTGGCATTCCAGCGAGCGGGTGTCTCGAAGTTGCGCGCGGCGGCTGTTCGTGGCGGCATGCGCAGTCTGCTTGGCGATGGTCGCATCAAGATTCTGAAGGGCGTCACCACTCCTGACGAAGTGGCGAAGTACGCACAGATCGAAGGCTTTGACCCAAGCGAGGTTACCAAGCGCTAACGCGCACTTTGAGTTGATTTTCACTCCACACATCGAGCAGAGACACCACTATGTCCAGTTCTGAAACCGAAGTATCCGAGAACGTCAAGCCCACCATTCAGATGGACCGCCTGCTTGACGTGGTTGTCAAGCAAGACGCCAGCGATCTGCACCTTTCCTGCGGACGGCCGCCCACCATCCGCCTCAGTGGTCGATTGCGCAACTTGGCTACCAAGACGCTTGAACCCGAGGACATGATGCAGCTCATGAAGAGCGTGACTCCGGAAAAGAACCAGCAGGAGCTGCAGGAGTTGGGTGGAACGGACTTCGGCTTTGCGTTCGGCACCGCCGCTCGTTTCCGCGTGTCCGTCTTCAAGCAGAAGGGCGTCCTCAGCATGGTGCTGCGCCAAATCCCCAACCGATTGCTGACCTTTGATCAGATCGGTCTGCCGGAGATTTGCAAGGACCTGATTCGTCGTCCCCGTGGTCTCTTTGTAGTCACCGGGCCAACCGGCTCCGGTAAGACCACATCGCTGGCCACCATGATCGATTACATCAATACCAACTGGGAACGTCACATTGTGACGGTCGAAGACCCGGTCGAGTATTACCACAACCACAAGAAGTCAGTGGTGAATCAGCGCGAACTTGGTATTGACGTACCGACGTTCTCTGAAGCACTCCGGCGCGTGTTGCGTCAGGACCCGGACGTGATCCTGGTCGGTGAAATGCGTGACCTAGAAACCATTGAAGCCGCCATCCG
>DBCE01000065.1:0-1699 GCA_002292895.1 Phycisphaerales bacterium UBA966 | reverse complement strand
GCCACCTTGCACACCACCGGTGCGGCAGGAACCATCAACCGAATCATTGACGCCTTCCCAACCAACCAGCAGGAGCAGGTGCGTGTGCAGCTCTCCACGTCGTTGATCGCCGTCATCAGCCAGGTGCTGTGCCCGCGCGTTGACAAGCCCGGTCGCGTGGCAGGTTATGAGTTCCTGGTGGTTACCCCCGCCATCTCCAACCTGATCCGCGAGAACAAGACCTTCCGTATCGACTCCGCCATTCAGACTGGTAAGAAGTTCGGCATGCAGCTCCTGGATGACCACCTGTGGAGCCTGTATTCCAAGGGCATGATCTCCGCCGAGGAGATGATCGATAAGTGCCGTAATCCGGGCGATATGACGGAGAAGGTGCACCGCGCAGGCGGCAACGTCGGACGTGCTGAACTCGACGAGGCGCACGAGGCCAACTAAACCGAAGGGGCGAGCCATTCCGGCGTAATCGCGCCGCACGTTGCCCGACCCCAGTATCAGTTTGCAGGTGGCATCTCAAATTCATCTGCCAACAACCCAAAAATCGTTCCATACCATGCCATCTTTTCGTCTCTTGCGTCCGTATTTCTTAGGGACGCGACGAGCCTCCTCCTGACGGTGCTTGAAGGAAATTGAACATGCCAGAACCAGGTGTCCTCACTCCCGTTCCTGTTGCAGAGCTGAAGCAGCGCCGCTTTGGGCGCGTCCTCACCAAGATGGGGAAGGCCACGCGTGATGATGTTCAACTGGCGTTAACGGCCCAGCAGACCACCCATAAGGGCAAGAAGCTTGGCGTCATCCTGATCGAGTTGGGGAAAGTCACCGCTCAGGATGTTGAAGTTGGCCTGGCCGGACAGTTTGGTCTTGAGTACGTGGACCTGGGTGACCTGGAGATCCCCAAGGAAGTCATCGCCGCGCTTCAGCCGGCCACCGCCAACAGTTACAAGGTGCTTCCGATTGCGTTCGACCCGGTGACGCGGTCGCTGACCATCGCGATGAAGAACCGCGATAACTACCGCGCGGTAGATGACCTGAAGAACGTCATGGGCTTCTCCGAGGTCAAGAGCGTCATTGCCTCCGCAGAGCAAATTGAAGCCGCGGTTGCCAAGTACTACGGCGGCAAGTCAATGGCTGACGCCGGGCGCCGCATTCTTGCAGAGCAGGACTCAGCCGCCGTGAAGGCTGCCGCCGGTCGATCAAACGCCAGTATTGACTTGACCACGCTCGGCGATGCCATGAGCGACAACAAGGTGGTTGAACTGCTCAACCATCTGTTGATGCAAGCCATTGCCGACAAGGCCAGTGACATTCACATGGAGCCATTTGAGTCGGAGTTCAAGGTGCGCTACCGCATTGACGGAGTGCTCTATGAAATGCTTCCAGTGCCCAAGCCTTTGGCGATGCCACTGGTGAGCCGCGTGAAGGTCTTGGCCAAGCTGAACATTTCGGAACGGCGCTTGCCGCAGGACGGTCGCGTGGAAATGAGCCTTGATTCCGGCCCCGTTGACTTGCGCGTCGCTGTGCTTCCCACCATGTTCGGCGAGAGCGTGGTGCTCCGTGTTCTTGACCGTTCCAACGTGCAACTTTCGCTGGACCGCATCGGCCTGCGCGATGACGACCTGGAGAAGTTGCGCACGCTCATCAATAAGCCCAACGGGATTGTCATCGTCACTGGTCCGACCGGTTCCGGCAAGACCACCTCGCTGTA
>DBCE01000271.1:10772-13524 GCA_002292895.1 Phycisphaerales bacterium UBA966 | reverse complement strand
CGGTTCAAGCCGTCCAGGATGCGTGCGAGGCAGCGGGGCACGAACCCCAAAGCCCGCACTGGCACTTGCGCCCATCACATGCACATGCGCGTACAAAGTCGCCGGATCAATCCCCGGCGTCGCATCGCGCGCCAGACTCACTGGCATCGCTGCCGGAACCGCCACCAAGAGCGCTACAAACGAAAGCGCGAGTGCCAATGCGGAAAGTCCGCGCAAGCGAGATCGATGGATGTGCTCAGTCATGCTGGATCCTCTCCGTGCGGAAGCACACGTACTTGCGCCTTCTGGTTGGCCACCAAATGTCCAGGCGGCACGCTTTGCATGACAAAGACGCCACCAGCAACCACTGACCCATCACCAATCACCGTGTCGCCACCGAGAATCGTTGCGCCGGCATACACAGTGACGCGTGCGCCGAGGGTTGGATGTCGCTTGGTTCCCTTGCGCAGGGATCCATCCGCGTCGCGCTCAAATTTCTTTGCGCCAAGCGTGACGCCCTGATAGATGCGGCAGCCTTCACCAATCGTACAGGTCTCACCAATCACCACGCCGGTTCCGTGGTCAATGAACACGCCGCGGCCTATCTGCGCCCCGGGATGAATATCAATGCCCGTGGCAGAGTGTGCAATCTCCGCAAGCATGCGCGGCAGGATCGGCACTTCTCGAATCCATAACTCATGCGCAAAGCGATGTGCCGTCAATGCAGTTATTCCGGGGTAGCACAAGATCACTTCCGCAATACTGCGCGCGGCCGGGTCGCCGCGGTAAGCAGCTTCAACATCGGCAGCCAGTGCGGCGCGGATCGCGGGGATCTGTGCAAGTACCTCACTGCCGATGCGGTCGGCAGTGCCATCATGTTGGTCGACCGCACAACCTCCTGCTGCACACTGCGCCGCAGCGATGCACTGCGTAAGCGCAAGCTGTAGTGCCGGTACGCGCTCCGCAACGAACGCTTCAATCTCATGGTGCCCTTGACTGGTGTGTGCGTTGCGTGTCGCGCCGCCATCGCCTTCTCGCTTGCCGGCCGCACCACCGACTGTGCCCGCCGCGCTGCCTTCCGTGCCCCCCATCAGGTGGAACCCCGGGAAGGCAATTTCACGCATCGCACCCAAGAGTTGCCCCGCGGATTCACGATCAATCGCCAGCAGCTTCCCGATCCGCGCGGTGGCAGGGTGCGCCGCAATCGATACCGTGATCGCCTCATGAATTTCGTGCTTTGGCGCAATGCTCATCGTCCACGATCGTATCGGGTTCGGCTATCCTCGCCCGCCCGCGCCGATCGTTGGCGCCTCGCATCCAGAGCCCCCTGAAGCACCTATGGCGATCCTCATTGACGGTAACACTTCGGTCATCTGCCAAGGAATCACTGGCACATCAGGCGCCTTTCACACCAAGGGCTGCTTTGAGTACGGAACGCGCATGGTTGGCGGAACCACCCCAGGCAAGGGCGGTCAGAAGGATGCCAACGGGCTGCCCATTTTCGACACCGTTGCTCAGGCGGTTCGATCAACCGGCGCTTCCGCCACGATGATCTTCGTTCCGCCGCCATTTGCCGCCGACGCCATCCTTGAAGCAGCCGACGCTGGGGTGAAGACGATTGTGGCCATCACCGAAGGCATTCCGGTGCAAGACATGATCCGCGTGCGCGCGCGCCTCGCTGGGTATCCCGAGTCCGTGCTGGTGGGCCCGAACTGCCCCGGCGTCATCACTCCGGGTCGCAAGACTGGCACCGCCGGTCGCTACGAAGGTGGCTGCAAGATCGGCATTATGCCGGGTTACATTCACACGCACCGGCTCGACGCTTCCACGCGGAAGGCCGTGGGCATCGTCAGTCGTTCCGGAACGCTCACCTATGAGGCTGTCTGGCAGACCAGCGAACGCGGCATTGGTCAGTCCACCTGCGTGGGTATCGGTGGCGATCCGGTGAAGGGTCTGAATTTCATCGACATCCTGGAAATGTTTGCCGCCGACCAAGACACCGATGGCGTCATCATGATCGGCGAGATCGGCGGCACTGACGAGGTGGAGGCCGGTCGGTGGATTCAGGCCAACATGCAGCACAAACCAGTGGTGGCGTTCATCGCGGGGCGCACTGCTCCTGCGGGACGTCGTATGGGTCACGCCGGTGCCATCATCGGCGGTGCGGATGACACCGCGCAGGCGAAGATGGATGCCCTGCGCGGCTGCGGTCTGAATGTGGCAGAGAGTCCCGCCGACCTTGGCTCCATGATGTTGAGCAGCCTGACGGCGGCGGTCGTGAGCCACGCTTAGTTGCGGCAGCGCTAATACTAAAACCCATAATTTCTGACTTCTAAGTCAGTCCGGGTGGTCATTCGGCAATAGGCGCCGGCTTATCTCATTCAATCTAAACAAACTGTTAGCACGTTGCTTGACGAGTCCCAAGCACGAGGCAGGTTGTTCGTGTTCTGGGGTGACTCGAGAGGTTGGTTGAAGGGCGTCTGTTTCGGCGAATGCGCCGAGCAGATTGAAACATTGGCTTTGCTTGTTTTCTGATTTCCCTTCCCTTTCCATATTCGGAGTCCTTGTAAATGAAGTCCCTCTTGTTCGCTGTCGCTACGGCGGCTCTCGTCGCAACGTCCGCATCGAACGCCGCGCTCGTCTACGGCGGCGGCACAGAAACTGGTTCCCGCTTAAACCTTGGCGCTGGTGCAATCAACTATATGAACTGTTTCACCGCCGTGAGTGCGGGTCAGACCCAGCTCGCGGTCGACAGCGCGATCGTCGGCATTCG
>DBCE01000271.1:0-10755 GCA_002292895.1 Phycisphaerales bacterium UBA966 | reverse complement strand
CAGCCGGTGCGTTGACAGATGTTGGTATCAAGATCTATGCCGCCGAAATGACCTTCGACGGAACCAACTACGGTCGAGGAGCCAACTACGAGATCTATTCCTCCGCTTCCCTCGGCGCTGGCACTGCGAGCGTCACTCAGTTGGTGAACACGGGCGCGGTATCGGGTGTTACCCTGAACCTGGAAACCCTGTCCAACGCGGGTCTTGGTGGTTGGTGGATCGGCGTCGAGTTCACCGGCGCAAACGCCGCAAACACGGCCAACGGTTGGCGCGTCATGAACGCCCCCACCACGGGCTCGTCTCTCAACGCCTTCGGCGTATTCAACAATGCCGGCAGCGGTGTGTTCCAAGCGTTCTTCGCCCTCGGCACTCCTCCGGGATCCTTGCCCAGCCGCATGATGGTGGACGTGAACGGAACGCTTGTGCCAGCCCCAGGCGCCATGGCTCTCCTCGGAGTCGCTGGCTTGGTCGGTGGACGCCGTCGTCGCTCATAAGTCAGCACGACATGCATGATTGACTAAGGACCCCGGCCTCACGGTCGGGGTCCTGTCGTTTTTGCCACTTGGCGGTGGCGCGCATCGGTAACCTTCCGTTATGGCCACGGATCGGCCCTCCACCGCAGCAACTTCTCGCTCGTCATTCGCCGCGCTTTATGGAAGCCGGACGATGTTGGTGCTATTGGTCCTGGGGTTTGCAGGCGGAGTGCCAAACGTCTTGGTCACCACGGTGGCTCAGGCATGGACCTCCAGCGCTGGTTGGAGCGTCACCGCGATCGGCGCGCTGACCTTCTGCACGTTGCCCTACGCGCTGAAGTTTCTCTGGGCCCCCATTGTTGATGGCACGTCGCTGCCGCTGTTCGGGCGCCTTGGCCGTCGGCGCGGATGGTTGGTGGTGTCACAGTCCCTTGCACTGTTGGCGCTGGTGGCACTCTCGCTCTGGGGACCCGTGCCCACTGACCCGGCGGTCGGAATCACATGGACTCCCGGCGAATACGCCGCTGCCACGCTGCACAACCGAATCTTCTTCGCACTGCTCTGTGCTGCCGCATTCTTCTCCGCCACGCAGGACATTGTTGCTGACGCGTTCCGGACCGAATCGCTTGAGCCTACGGAGCTTGGCGCCGGTGCAAGCACGTTTGTATCGGGTTACCGCATTGCATTTGTGGTCTTGGGTGCCGGCGTGCTGCTGGTGGCGGAGGCCATCACATGGCGCTTCGCAACGCTCGGCGCAGCACTTGCCATGGGGCTTGGCGTGGCAGCGACACTGAGCGCGCGCGAGCCCGCACTTGCAAGCGGCACGCGCCCAACGCTCACCGAATCGCTGGTCCAGCCAGTTGCGCGGTTCTACTCAGCATGGGGCGGGCGCGTGCTGTTGCTCGCCGCGTTCGTCTTGCTGTTTAAGCTGCCAGACCAACTTGCCACCAACATCACCACGCCGCTCCTCATGAAGGGGCTCGCCTATTCCGCAGAGTCGATCGGCTGGGTTCGCCAAGCGTTCGGCTTTGCCATGACCATCGTTGGCGCCGCAGCGGGTGGTTGGATGGTGGCGCGCTTGGGCATCATCCGTTGCCTGTGGATATTTGGCCTTGCGCACTCGTTGAGCATTGCTGGATTCTTGGCACTGGCCATTGCCTACGGTGCAACCGTGCATGCCACACCAGCAGTTGCGCCACCCGTGTGGGCGCTCATGCCAGCCATCGCACTGGAGAACATAGTCATTGGAATGGTGACGAGCGGCTTTGTGGCATTCCTGATGTCTATTTGCGATCGTCGCTACACCGCCACGCAGTACGCCTTGCTCACAGCGCTGATGGCAGCGGGCAACGCGGTAGCAGGGGGCATGAGCGGCGCCGTGGCACAGGCGCTCGATTACCCCGGATTCTTGGTGGTGGCCATGTTGGCGGGAATCCCGGGATTGGTGCTCATACCGTTTGTAAAACCGCCAGCCACTGCGTTGTAGTATGGGGCGCATGTCCGATGTCGTCACAGCCCCGGCACCCGCAGTCATCCGAACGCCTCTTACCTACAAAGATTCTGGCGTCGATATTGACGCCGGTGATGAGGTGGTCGACCGCATCAAGGGTCTCCTGAAGCGCACGCATGGTCCGCGCGTGATGGGTCAGCACGGCGCGTTTGCCGGCATGTTCCGGCTTGATTACAACCAGAAACTGTTCAAGAACAACTACCGTGACCCGGTGCTAGTTGGCTGCACCGACGGCGTTGGCACCAAAGTGCTCCTAGCCGCCGAGCGCAAGATCTATGACACGGTTGGCATTGACTGCGTTGCGATGAACGTCAATGACCTCATCGTTCAGGGCGCCGAGCCGCTGTTCTTCCTCGATTACTTGGGGCTTTCCAAACTTGACCCTGAGGCAACCGCCAAGATGATTGAAGGCGTTGCCAAGGGTTGCGAAATCGCTGGCTGCGCGCTCATTGGTGGTGAATGCGCGGAAATGCCAGACATCTACAAGCCCGGCGACTTTGATATCGCTGGTTTCTGCGTGGGCGTGGTGGAATTGGAACGCGTGGTTGACGCGGCCAGAGTGAAGAAGGGCGATGTGGTCATCGGCCTTCGCTCCTCAGGCGTGCACGCCAACGGCTTCTCGCTCGTTCGGCGAATCGTCAAGGACGCGGGGCTGGACCTCGACCGGATTTACCCGGAACTGGGTCCGGATCCGCTTTGGAAGGTCCTGCTTGAGCCCACGCGGATTTACGCCAAGCCCATCATTAAGCTCTTGTCTGGGTACCGCAAGAAGAAGGTCGTGAGCGGCATGGCTCACATTACTGGCGGCGGTCTTCCCGGCAACCTCTGCCGGGCTCTCGGGCCGAAGGTGGACGCCGTGCTTGACCCGGCCGCTTGGACACCCAACCCGATCTTCCCGTTCCTGCGCGAGCACGGAAATGTGGCGCAAGACGAGATGTACCGGGTCTTCAACATGGGGATTGGCTACACGCTGATCGTCCGTCCAGCCTTTGCTGATGCCGTGTGCACGAAGCTGGCGCGGATGGGGGAAACCGCCATGGTTATCGGCGAAATTGTCAAGGGATCCGGCGACGTGCGGATCTGAGTGGCAGATAACACCGACGAAATTTCCACTTTTTTCGGGGAATGACATGTTGTGTTCCTCACGGATGACGCCATAGTTGTCGAGACAGACCAAGTTCTCGTTTCCCATGACGGGGAGACGGGTTGGATTACGTTTATTAGTGTGTGAGGTTTGTATTCATTTCACTCAGTGTCGGTGATAAGTCCACAGTGCCTGGCTAATCACCGTCCCCGCATTTCAAGGCATTGAAGTCCCCGTTCACAATTTACAAGGAAGCAACGAACCATGAGAAACACCTTCTTCACCGCTTGCGCCGCGACAGTGCTTTGTGCATGTCCCGTTGCCATGGCCCAAGACGAATGCGCAACAGCGCCTACGTTGGTCACTGGCGTTGGTAGCGCCTTCAACACCGCCACCGCCACCGTGACGGCCCTTCCTGCTGTGACCGATGCACTTTGCGCCGGCACCTACCTCGGTTGGGGTGCAACGCAAAAGGACGTCTGGTTCAAGTGGTCGCCAACCGCAAACGGCACCGCTGACTTCTCCACGTGCCTCGCAGGTTCCTACGACACGTCCATCGTGATTTACTCGGGTACCTGCGACGTCCTCACGCCAGTCGCCTGCAACGGTGACGCGGCTGACAGCACGGGATGCCAGCAATACTCCTCGCTGGTGAGCCAGCTCCCCGTAGCTGCTGGAACCACCTACTACGTTCGTATTGGTGGTTACACCGGTACTGCGAGTCCGGAAGGTGCCACGGGCACCGGCGCCATCACCGTCACCTTCACTGAAGGTGTTGACGGTTGCATCGGAGCCACCGGCGAATGCGATGTAGCTCACGCAACCCCCGGCTGCGCAACCTCCAGTTGCTGCGCCGCTGTTTGCAGTATCAGTCCTGATTGCTGCGCCGTTACTTGGGATCAAGGCTGCGTTGACATTGCGATTCCAGAGTGCGGCTACTTTGTGTACGCGTGCACGGCCCCAGCTCAGCCCAACGACTGCGCCACAAGCCCACGACTCATCACTGGCGATGGTTCAGTGGCCTTTAGCAACGTCGGTGCTAATTCTGATGGTCCGGGCTACGGCGACAGCTGCGGCTCTGGCAACAACGAAAGCAACAACGATGTGTGGTACCGCTTGAATGCCGTTGCAAACGGTGACTTCAGCATCAACACCTGCGGCACCGTGCCGTTTGACTCCAAGCTGGCTGTCTATGACTTGGGTACTTCTCCGTCCACCTTCAATTACAACACGCTTCCTGATGTGCTTGTGAATTGCAACGACGACGGCGATGCCAACTGCTTGACGACCGGCGGAGTTGCGTATGCTTCGCAGCTCTCAGTCACCGTTTCATCTGGCCGCAGTTACTTGGTCTGCCTCAGCACATTTACTAGTGGCGAGACAGGCACTGGAACCATCCAGTTCAACGTTCCAGAACCATGCGTCTTGACCCCAGCGACTGTTGCTGAGGCTGAGCCATGCGGTGAGGACCTGAACGGTGGTTGCAACATGACCACGCCAACCTTCAATCCCATCGCGCTCGGAGCGATTGTTGAAGGCACGTTCTGGAGCTCAGAGACCACGCGCGATACTGACTGGTACGAGTTCAGCATCCCGTCGGATCGTTCGGTGACTGTGAATCTCCGTAGTGCTTCTTTGGCACAGTTGTTCATTCTGAGCAGCGGTTGCCCAGGTGCTACCTTGGGAACCGGAACGGGTTCGTGCCCAACCGTCAGCACTGCGTGCTTGACCCCAGGTACTTACTACATTGTAGTTCTGCCAAGTTTGTTTGTTACCAATCCGTGCAACAGTGGTGCGCTGAACGATTACTCGCTCGAGCTCACTGGTGTGATCCCAACCACCCCATGCCCAGTCCTCATGGACGCGACATGCCAGCAGCCTGGACCGGACACCGTGGCAGGCTCGGCCTCGACGGTTCTCTCCGGTAACTTTGGACAGTACTGCTCGACCGCGTGCGGCAACCTCACTGGTTACACCACTGACAACCAGTGGGCTGCAGTGTTCAGCGGTGCATCACTCCCCAAGGAGATCTCCTGCATCAACTTGGGTGTGGCTGCACTGCGCTCCCAGGGCACGCCAACCTGTGGCTACGCAGCATCGGACTTGCCGATTAATGCGCAGATGATTCTTTACCGTGACATTAACGGTGGTGCTCCAACCGCACCGGTTTCTGAAGGTGGTGACCTTGAAGTCATCACCACCCGTGATGTAACCCTCCCGGGTGGCCTGTTGTTCGGAAACGTTGAGTTTGATCCACCGCTTTGCATCGAGAACGAGACCAACATCGTTGTGTGCATGAGTTACTACAACCTGGGTCCAGCAGGATCGCCACTCGCTGGCGTGCCCCTTGGAGCTGGTTACCGTTGTGGCGTAGCGCTGACTGCAGTGGATCCAACCCTGCCGAGTAACTTGTACTCACGCTCGATTGCTTGCGCGGTACCAACGTACTCACTCCGCAACTACGCCACGGCGACGAACCGTTTGCAGTGGCCGATTGAGTTGAATGGTCAGTTGGCTTCGTGCGGCAGTACCTCAGCATGCCCTGCCGACCAGAACAACGACGGCGTTGTCAACGGTGCTGACCTTGGTCTGCTGCTTGGCGCTTGGGGCCCATGCCCAAACTGCCGTGCCGACATCAACATCGATGGTGTTGTGAACGGTGCTGACCTTGGTCTCCTCTTGGGCGCTTGGGGCCCATGCATCTGACCGTGACTTTCACCCCGCTGGGTGGGGTGAGTAAAGTTTGAAGTACGCGGCCCCCGGACTTGTTCCGGGGGCCGCTTTCATTTTCAATGAGTCCATCTCGATGGGTCATGTGCTCGGGTGACCAGTACACTTGCGGTCAAGTATGTCGTTCCAAACAGGTCATGCGCGGAGCCGCCGGGTAGCTGAAATCCAAGCTCTGGTGAGCCGTGGCGAACGAGTGGCTGCCATGGCTGTTCTGGAGCCCCTTCTTCGCGTTGATGGACGCGATCCGCAGTTGCTCTCGCTGGCGGCCCGCATCCACCACGAAAGTGGAAATGAGCTTCAGGCGGTTGCTTTGGCTACGCGGGCGATCGCTATCCGTGAGCATCCGGAGCCGTACTTCATTCGCGGGGATGCGCTGCGGGCACTTGGGCGCACAGAGGAAGCAGTGGCAGATCTCTTGCATGCCGTCAAGCTTGAACCCAATGTGGAAGCGATTCGGCTTGCGTTGGTTGCGGCGCTGGAAGAGTCAAATCGACCAGAGGAAGCGCGCGTAGCGTTGGCCCCCATTGTTGATCGCGCAAACGGCGGGGCGCTTTCGGAGCGGGCGGCGTACGAACATGGCAAACTTCTTGTGCGCGCGGGCGAACTTGAAACAGCCGTGCAAGTGATTGATGGCGCGGTAGCTCACGCAAGTGCGGGGTCGTTGCCTTTCATCATGTTGCTTCATCTGCGCGCCAAGGCACTGGATCGTGCCGGTCGGTTTGCTGAAGCATGGGAGAGCGTCACTCGTGCACATGATTCGCGCGGCGTGGTATTTGACCCCGCAGAGCTGAAGAGGAAAACCGATACGCTCATTGGATACTGGAATCGGGCAAGGCTCTTAGAGGCTGGCCGAAATATCAATGCAGATCACACGCCAGTATTTGTTGCTGGAATGCCCCGCAGTGGCACCAGTTTGGTTGACCAAGTGATCCATGCACATCCGTTGGCGGCTGGAGTTGGTGAACTGAATTCAGTAGAGACATGGGCGGAGGCGGTGGATGACGCCGTGCTGCGCGGTCGTCCCGAATTGGCGTCGACTGAGTTTGCTTCGGTTGCACGCCGCTACCTTGCAGATGTGCGCAAGGCTGCACCGCGCGCCGAGCGAATAGTGAACAAGGCGCTTGGTAACACGCGCATTCTTGGGCACCTTGGGCGCCTATTTCCAGGAAGTTGCATCATTCACATTCAGCGCGATCCGCGCGATGTGGCAGTGTCATGCGTCATGGGAGCCTTTGGGTCACAGCGGTACCCATGGACCGCACGCCCGGAGTGGGTGGCAGCCGCATGGCGTGATTCGCAGCGTCTCATGGAGCACTGGTCCAGAGAGTTGGATCTGCCGATTCTGGAAGTGCGCTACGAAAGCCTGGTGCAGCGTGGCGAGCCAGAACTTCGCAGGATCATCGATTTCATCGGGCTGCCGTGGGACGAAGCGGTCAAAGACTTTCATCGGGCCGGGCGCACAGTGCGCACTCTGAGTTATGACCAAGTCAGTCGGCCGCTGTACGCCGACTCGATCGGTCGTTGGAAGAACTATGAACGCCATCTTGAGGGCATTGATTGGGGCACCCCGAGCGGCGCTATTGGGTGAGCGCCACGTTGGCTTACGACTCTTCGCGCCAGCGTCGACCCTCTTTGCGCTGACCGTCCTTCTTCTTGCCTTCGAGTCGGCGCTGCACGCTTCCCCACGTGGGCTTGGTCTTCTTGCGAACTTTCGGACGGACGGCTGCCTGGGAAACCATGGTGCGCAGCCTGCCTTCGCACGCATCCTTGTTCTGCAGTTGACTGCGGTGCAGGTCGCAGCGATACAGCAGTTCGCCGTCACCCACAAGGACACTGATGGCGATGGCGCGTAGGCGTTCAAGGGCGGCATCGTCAAGACCGCCGATGTCCACCGCGCGGACGCGGAGAATGGCGGCGGTGCTGGCCTTGTTGACATGCTGACCGCCTGGGCCACGAGCGGTGGTGAAGCTCCATTCCATGTCTTGCGGACGAATCCACGTGCCACGACCCAGATCGACGGCCCCGGGTGGACGCCGAGGCTTGGGCGGTGGCGGTGGAGGGCTTGATGGGTAGGCTTCCGTCATGGTGACGCTCATTGTCGCAGGTTGGTTGATGGTGCAGGCTGCCGAGCCTTCATCGGCTTCATTGCCGTCCGCGGTCTCATCTGCTGCATCGGCATCATCGATGCCGGGCGCGATTCCCCCCGGTTCATCGGCCGCTCGGATTCTTGGCGTGGCAGAGGCGCCAGCCGTGACGGCGGATGTGGGGGTGTGGGTGCCCCGGCTGACGGGCACAGCGCAAGTTGGCAGCGGCGGGACATCGTTTGATCTGAATGATGACTTGGCGGTGGAAGGCAGCAGCGCCGGGGTTGCTGGCGAGTTTGCCGTGACGATCGGGCGCTGGCGGGTTGGAGGTATGGGATTCTCAGCGTCCACTTCAGGCAATGAGAACGCCGTCAAGGGCGGGACCTTTGGCGATACAAACATTTCGGTGGGCGATCAGATCAAGGGTAGCTACAGCGCATGGATGGCAGGGGCAGAAGTGGGGTATGTGGTGTACCGCCCCAGTGCGGATGAGCCGTGGGCGTGGAGTGATGAGGGTGACAACCGCGACGCGGCATCCAAGGCGTTTGGTGCCAACGGCCGGCCGCTCTTTGACCCGCAATTCCTGCTGCTTGGTGGAGCGCTGCTATTTCACTACGACCAGACGGTGGAGAATGTCACCGTGCCCAGCACGTCAAGTTTTGATCGCACCGTTGGATGTCTGTACGGCGGTGCAGGTCTTGATGTGCGCATTGGATTCGATGGTCGAGTGCCGCTCGTGCAGGACTTACGGATCTATGCAAACGCGGGCGTTGGTCCTTCGATTCCGGACGCAGACATCATTTGGCTACTGCGTGCTGGTATTGCATTCATGATCAATGAGAACATTGGCGTGGAGTTTGGGTACCGACTGTTTGACTTCGATATGCAGGACGGTCCATCCACGGTGGATGCTGGCTTGCGCGGGTTGTTTGGTGGCGTTTCGGTTCGCTTCTGAGGAGGAAGCATGGCGCGAAGCAATCTCTTTTTACGCGCAAAGATCCGGCACATTGTCCTGACGCGGACGGCGGACCGTCTGACATTGGGGATCTTGGGGCGGCGTCATCGTGCACAGCCGATTGAGGTGCGCACTGTGGAACTGTGCATCCCGCAGTGGCCGCAGGCATATGACGGTGTTCGTATTGCGCACTTGACGGACTTTCATCTTGGTGAATTGATGCACGTTGGGCAAGCGCTTGATGCCGTGGAACGCGTGGCACGTCTGAAGCCAGACATGGTGGCGTGTACGGGCGATGTAGTGGATTTAGATTTGCATCACATGGGGGCAGAGGAAGTGCTGTCTGCCATGGGATCAATGGAGGCACCGCTGGGTCGGTTCTTGGTGCTTGGCAATCACGATCACCTTGATGATGGACACATGCTTGCCGCCATGGCTTCCATGCGCGGCCTGCAGGTGTTGCATGGCGCGGTGGTGCCGGTGGGTGATGCGAGTGATCCGCTGTTGGTTGGCGGCGTTGATTGGGCCAGCACGGTGCGCGCGCTGGACCAACGCGTGGCGGAGTTGCCGCAGACGCCGCATCTCTTGTTGGCGCACAATCCGAAGGCGTTTCATGCCGCCGCGCGCCGTGACATTCCGCTGACACTGAGTGGGCATACGCACGGCGGGCAGGTGGCGTGGAAGGGCAAGCCGCGCGCCAATGTTTCGTTTGCGCATCGATTGAGCGCGGGGCTTTATCAGCGCAACGGATGCTCGCTGTTTGTCAGCGTGGGCGCGGGTGCGTGGTTTCCGTTGCGGGTGCATTGCGCGCCCGAAGTGGTGGTGATCACGGTGCGGCGTGGCGCGGGGCAGTGATTGGTGTTGCTGCGGTGCATGGATAGATTGGGTCGAAGGTTGCTGCTTCCGGAAATAGGCGCGCTGGGAGGCTGTGCGTGATGATTCAGGCCACCGCCGGGGGAGAGCCGCGTCATGGGAGGCCGGTGCTTGACTGAAGAATCATGTCCCTGGTTAGGAATTTGTGGCAAACTGATGTCACAAGGAGTCACTACTCATGACTGACACTGCCGCTTCGACCACTGCCGCATGCTCTTCATCCGCCTCTTGCTGCTGCCCGTGCGAAAGTCGTATCAAGAAGCTGGAGAAGACGGTTTCCCGAATTCGCCTCTGGCTGTTTATCTCGCTGGGTGTGCTGATCTTCTTGATCGGCGTTGCGATTGGCAAGGGTAACGGTGACGACCGCGATGGCCGTGAAGGTCGTCGGGAAGAGATCCGCCGCGTAGAGATCATGGGCGGACCGATGATGGGTGGAAATATGCAGGGCGGAAACATGCAGGGCGGAAACATGCAGGGTGGCCCTGGCCCACAACATGGCCCGATGATGGGTGGCCCCGGCCCGCGTGATGATGGCATGCGTGGCGGTCCTGATCGTCGCCCCAACATGGGTGGCGAAGGACGCGGCAAGGATGCTCCCAAGCAGAAGAAGAGCGGCAAAGACAAGGACTGACGTTCGCGCATGGGGCGAACGCCTCACGGCACATTACGCGTAGTGCTTGCCGAAGCGATTCGCGATGAAGTCGCTGAACGCTACGTCTTCGTTGCGCACAAATCCGTGTGAAGGAAGTTTGCCTTCGCGCAGAAGGTCAAGCACGGCGGTGATGCCGCATGCTGTGGTGATCTGGATGGCCGTCCAATGATGGCCGCCGATCTCTTTGTGCCGAACGATCTTGGCGTACGTGCGTTCGGTGTGCCGACCGCCAATGTCGCCAGTGGCGCTCACAAAGATGGCCACGATGTCCTGCGCGGTGGTGGGCAGGGCGCGTTCGAATGCGGCCTTCAATTCTTCGCGATGCTCGCGGAATCCCAGGTCCCACAAGAGGAGCTTGAGAATGGCGTTGTGACCGGGGTAGCGCATGGTCTTG
>DBCE01000037.1 GCA_002292895.1 Phycisphaerales bacterium UBA966 | reverse complement strand
CTCCTCTACGCAGGCATCGACGAAGCCGGCTACGGCCCGCTGCTGGGCCCACTCTGCGTGGGCTGCGCGATGTTTGTGCTGCCCGAAGTGCGCGAACCCGCCCTGGCGGACGTCCGCCCGCCCTGCCTGTGGCGCGCGCTTGCACCCGCGGTGTGTCGCACCACCACTGACCGTCGACATCGCATCGCGATTGAAGACAGCAAGAAACTCAAGGGCGCAAAAGATGCGGTTGGTCATCCACTGCGCCATCTTGAGCGCGGCGTGAGTGCGTTTGCATCCGCGTGCCCCGGTGCGCCCAATGCATGGGAGTCCGATGCTGCCCTGCTTGCGGCACTCGGCGCCTCGCCGACACCGCCTCCGATCGGTGATGCGTGGCATTCAGCGTCCTTGCCGCTTCCTGTTGGGAACGATGCGCCCGCCCTACGTATCGCCGCCAGCATGTTGCGCACCACGCTGACCAAGGGCAACATGTCCTGCTTGGAACTGCGCGTTCGTGCCATTGACGCGCGCGAGTTCAACGCGCAAGCAGCACAAATCTCCAACAAAGCCACCATCAACTTCATGGCCGCGATGCGCCATGTGGAACGCGTGCGCGTCGCTGCAGTTGAACATGGAATCGACGCGTGGATCGCACTTGACCGCCAAGGCGGACGCACCAGTTACCGCGAACCGCTGCAGACGAGCTTTCCGGAAGCGCGCATTCGGATCATCGATGAATCAGACGCGCTCTCTCGCTATCGCTTGGAGTTTCCAGCGATCGGCGGGGGCGCCACGCCGGCGCACGGCATCACCATCAGCTTTGAACTTGGCGGCGAGGGGCGCAACCTGCCCATCGCCCTGGCTTCCATGGCTGCCAAGTTCACCCGCGAACTGCACATGCGCCGCATGAACGCGTTCTTTGCACACCATGTGGCTGAACTGAAGCCAACTGCGGGCTATGTTCAGGACGGCAGACGCTGGATGGAACAAGTGGGCCCCGCCGCTCGCACTTTGGGCATTCCTGACGAAGCCCTTGTTCGCACCCGCTAAAGCCGCCGATAACACCCCAAATGCCCTCCGGCTTGTGGCATCTGCCACGCCGCGATATCCTCCCCAATCTAACTTTTTTTCGCCCACTTCCACGGATAAAGACCAATGGCCATTGACCTCAATAAGGTTCGCAATATCGGAATCTGCGCCCACATCGACGCTGGTAAGACCACCGTCACTGAGCGCATTCTTTTCTACACAGGCAAGATCTACAAGGTCGGTGAAGTGCATGAAGGCACCGCCACCATGGACAGCCTGCAGGAAGAACAAGAGCGCGGCATCACCATCCAGAGTGCTGCAACCACTTGCCCGTACACCTTCCGTGGCGATGATTACAAGATCAATCTGATCGACACCCCGGGACACGTTGACTTCACCATCGAAGTAGAGCGATCGCTCCGCGTGCTCGATGGCGCAGTGGCCGTGTTCGACGGCAAGGAAGGCGTTGAAGCGCAGTCCGAAACCGTGTGGCGCCAGGCCGACCGTTACGGCGTGCCGCGTATGTGCTTGATCAACAAGATGGACAAGCTTGGTGCTGACTTTGACTTCAGCTTCAAGTCGCTGCGCACGCGCTTGGGCGCAAACGCCATCGCCATCCAGATTCCAATCGGCTTCGGCAACGACTTCAAGGGCATCATCGACTTGATGACCATGAAGGCCATGTACTGGACCGCTGAAGATCAGGGCGTGAACGTCACCATCAAGGACATTCCTGCCGACCTGCAAGACGCTGCTGAACTGTGGCGCGGCGAAATGGTGGAAAAGATCGCGGAAATCGATGATTCACTCACCGAGAAGTTCCTCACCGATCCTTCCACCATCACCGTGGAAGAACTCAAGGCATCGCTGCGTCGCAGCGTGATCGGCCTGAAGTGCTTCCCAGTGCTGTGCGGCTCCGCACTCAAGTACGTTGGTATTCAGAGCGTGCTTGACGCGGTTGTTGAGTACCTGCCGAATCCAACCGAGCGTCCAGACGTGTCCGGTGTGGATCCGAACGATCCGAGCATTCAGATGAGTCGTCCTCACTCGGAAGACGCGCCGTTCAGCGCGCTGGTCTTCAAGGTGGTTGCTGACGTTGCCGGAACGCTCACCTACATCCGCGTCTACTCGGGCAAGCTTGAGAAGGGCATGCGCGTTCTCAATCCGGTCAACGGCCGCAAGGAGAACGTCAGTCGTCTCTACGAAATGCACGCGCAGAACCGCACCGCTCTTGATGCCACTGGCCCCGGCCAGATCGTGGCAGTGGTTGGCTTGAAGGACTCCTTCACGGGAGACACCCTGTGCGACCAAGACAAGCCGATCATCTTGGAGCGCATGACGTTCCCAGAGCCCGTGATCAGTATGTCGATCGAGCCACAGACGGCCGATGACAAGAAGAAGCTTGGTGAAGCACTCACCACCATTCGTCGCGAAGATCCGTCGTTCCGCTCCAACTACAACGAGGAGACCGGCGAGACGATCATCAGCGGCATGGGTGAATTGCACTTGGAAATCATCAAGAACAAGCTGGTCCGCGACATGAAGATCGGCGTGAACGTGGGCAAGCCCCGCGTCAGTTACCGCGAAACCATCACCGGTACCGCCAAGGATGTTCGCGGTCTGTTCAAGAAGCAGACCGGTGGTCGTGGTCAGTACGGCGATGCCGTGGTGACCATCAGCCCAATCACTGCCGAAGAGGCGGAGGCTGAGGAGCTGGACATGGAGAACGGCGTGGTGTTCGTGGATGCAGTGCCAGGTGGCGCCATCCCGCGCGAGTTCATCCCGAGCGTTGAGTACGGAATCCGCCAGGCTGCCGCAAGCGGCGTCATCGGTGGCTACCCAGTCATCAACGTTCGCGTTGACCTGGTGTTCGGTTCGTCCCATGATGTTGACTCCAACCAGATCGCGTTCGAACAAGCTGGTGCAATGGCATTCCGCGAGGCGTTCACCCGCGCGGGCCCAGCGCTCCTTGAGCCGATCATGAAGGTGGTCATCACCACCCCTGACGAATTCTTCGGAAACGTCTCGGGCGACGTGGCGAGCCGTCGTGGCCAGATCATCGACAGCGAAATGCGCGGCGCATCGCGGCAGATCACTGCCGAAGTGCCGCTCAGCGAGCTGTTTGGTTACACCACCGCGCTGCGTTCGATGACCCAGGGTCGCGCCGCAGCAAGCATGGAGCCGCTCACCTATCGGCAGATGCCGGAGCGTCTCAAGCTTGAGGTGTTGGCCAACCAGTAAGTGTGAAGCAGGGAGAATTCCCTTCTTGACCGCGTGCTGATGAATGCCTGATTGAACCCCCAAGGGGCCCGTCCATGCGACGGGCCTCTTTCAATTCCAGCGCCGCGTTTGAGTGCCGCCCCTCGGGGCAAATGCGTGTGAACGGTTCGTGGTCGTGACCGTTGTGGACTACCCTATCCCGTATGGCTGATGGAGCGGCGAGCACGCTATTCAAGGCGGAATACGAACGGGAAATGGAGTCGTGGCTCCGTCGCCGCTTCGGGTGGCTGCTTGGCTCCACCATCGTCTATGAATTGCTGTCCTTGCTGGTGGCGATGGGTGGGCTGCTCATCTATCGACTCGCCAAGAACACAGATCTTGGCGCCATCACTGAGACCGATGCAAGCCGCGAGCAACTTGAATCACTGCGCGAAAACGCACCGGAGTATTTGACGCTCAACATCTTGGGCACGATCTTGATGCTGGCAGTGGCGGCTCGCGCCTTTACGGCAGTGCGCCCCAAGCTGGAGACGCGCGAGCAAACGCTGCGCGCGGCCAACTGGTTCATCTTGCAGATTGGCGCCATCTCCTACGGCGCGGATCTGGCAACCCAATTGCTCTTCACTGACAATACTGGACAGCCCGGCGCACCTGGCCTTTCCTACATCCTGTTCCTGCATGTGCTGCCGAGCATCTTCCTGCCATGGAGCCCACGCGAAAGCCTGCGACCCATCTATCCACTGGTCTCCATGTTCATCTTGGAACTGGTGATACTGAAAGTTGCCGGACGGATTGGTATGGGGCAAGTGGTAGTGATGCTGGTGGGCGTGCCGTTCATGCTGGTACCGGGTCTGATCATCAACTGGTGGCGACTGCGAACGCATCGACGCCGCTTTGATCGACGCATGGTGACCAAGGGATATTTCTCCATGCGCCGCGAACTGGCACAGGCGCGCGCGTTGCAAATGGCGCTATTTCCCAAGCCCGTTCGGGCTCCGCATTTGGAGTTTGATTTCACGTACATGCCTGCCAATGAAGTGGGCGGTGACTTCATCCACGCAAGCATTTCCGAGAGCGGCCGCGTTGACATTGTGATGATGGACGTGACTGGCCACGGAATGGCCAGCGCGCTGACTGTTGCGCGGCTCTCTGGTGAAGTGGAACGATTACTCGCCGAAGATCCGGACATTGCGCCGGGATCTGTGTTGCGCGCATTGAATCGATACGCCACACTGACGCTTGCCAAACACAGCGTGTACCTCACCGCGCTTGCAATTCAGGTAGATCCTGCCAGTGGTGTGGTTCGATATGCCAACGCTGGCCATCCGCCAGCATGGGTGCGGCGCGGCGATGGCAAGGTGGAGCGATTTGATTCCACCACCTTCCTTCTTGGCGCGGTGTCTGATGCTGACTTTGAAGACGACGAGATGGAGATCGTTCTGTCTGCAGCCGACGTATTGGTCTTGGTCACCGACGGAGTACATGAATCAATCGATCGCGCGGGCCGGCAATTTGGACTGGAGCGCCTGCAGGATTCGCTGGGTCGAACACCCGCGCCGGAGCGCTGGTCGGCGCATCTCACGCAGGCGGTCGAGCAGTGGTCGGGGCGCATTGGCGATGACGACGTGCTGGTTGCCACTGTGCGCACGCCCTTGGCAACCGCGCGATTGCCGAAGACGCGCTCGTTTGCTGAAGATATTGAGATGGAAACAACACTTGGCATGAGCCGCGTGCCAACGATGGGGGCTACGCAGAGTGTTGCTTCGGCTACGCATGGTGTCGCTGCCACTGAGGGCGTCACTACCGCCGTGCCGGAGGGTGTTGAGGCCACTCCGTGAATGCGTTGATTCCGTGGATGGAACGCGCGGCCCGCATGGCACTCCGCGGTCACGGGCAAGCAGAACCAAACCCGATGGTGGGATGCGTCATCCTGGATAGCAGCGGGAATTTTGTTGCCGAGGGATATCACCATCGTTGCGGCGGAGCACACGCGGAAGTGGATGCATTGGGCCACGCGGGTGCAAGCGCGCGCAACGGAACAGCCATTGTGACTCTGGAGCCATGCAACCACCATGGACGGACCGGGCCATGCAGTCAGGCGCTCCTGAACGCGGGTGTGGCGCGGGTGGCGTATGGATGTTGCGACCCCAACCCGAAGGCCGCTGGCGGCGGCGACATGTTGCGTGCCGCCGGTGTTGATGCGTTTCATCTGCCGTGCGCAGCAGCGGAGCGCGTGACCGCGCCGTTTCTTTATCGCGTTCGTACTGGCCTTCCGTGGGTGATTGCTAAATGGGCGCAGTCTGCCGATGGTCGTATTGCAACAAAACCAGGCGAGCCGCGCTGGATCAGTGGTCCAGAGAGCCGCGCGATGGTGCATCGGGAACGCGGTCGCGTGGATGCCATTCTCACTGGAATGGGCACCGTACTGACCGATGATCCCCTGCTCACCGTGCGCGAGGCGCGCGCGTCTCGCACGCCGGTTCGGGTGGTGTGGGATCCGCGCCTCAGTATTGGCGTTGATCGCGCGTTGGTTCGCACCGCGCGCGAAACACCCACGGTGGTGGCGTGCACGCCGGAAGCGCTTGCTGAACGCAGCTCACATGCCAACATGCTGCGCGAGTGCGGCGCTGAAGTGCGAGCAGTTGACGGACTTCGAGCGCTGCTTGCTTCACTCCGAACGCAGTGCGCCACGCTTCCCGCTGGCGACCGCACCGGTGCGTCCACCGTATTGGTGGAAGCGGGTGCGGGACTCGTTCGATCATTGCATGCGGAAGGACTGATCAATGATGTGTGGGTATTCACGGCACCGCACACGATCGGTGATGCAGGACCGCGCAGCATGGCGCCGATGAGCGCCGCAGCGTTGGCGGGGTTGCCATGCGTATGGCACGGAACCCGCGGCGTTGATGCGGTGGAAGTGCGTCGAGTTGGTGGATGATGATGCGGGCCGCGGTACTCGTTACCGATTCACTTGGTACGCGGCAGCATCAATCGCAAGATCAAAGCCCTTGGGGAACACGCGTAGCACACCGTCGTCACTATCAATGGCCCACTGCCCCTCGGGCTCATGTGCAATGCGAACGCGAGCAAGTTGCACGCCACCAGCTCCAAAGAGCGTGAATTCACCAATCCGCAACGCTTCCGGCATGCGCTGAAATGCCACTGCCGGCGCACGGGCTTCGCACAGTTGTGCAAGAAGTTTGCGCGCGCGTTCGATGCTTGCGGGGCGCGGATCAGCGCCCGGAGTAGTGATGTTCCAACCATCAAGGGTGCGTTCGAGGCGGAACGCGGGCACAGGCGCAGCGCCTGGTGCGGCAGCAGCAGCGGCATCACTCACACCGGTCGGATCAAACGCAGTAAATGTCACCGCACGAACGTCTGCTTGCACCACATCGGATCCACGCGGATCAACAAAGAATGCCGGCGGTGGAAAGAGTGCCGCCAATGCTTTGGTTCCAAGTTGCACAACCGTTGCTCGCTCGGCGATCCGGCCAAATCGTTCCTGTGCACCTTCAGCAGCGGTGACGCCAACATCAATCGCGCCAATGATGACATCGGGTGGTAAGGCTGCAAACAAACGCACGCTGCGCTCTGGAGCGGACAGGCCGAAGGTGCTCCAATCGTTTGGACTGTCGGTGACAAATGCATCCGCTTGGGCGCGCGCAAGTGCCTCCAGATATCCGCGTACCGCGTCGGCATCGGCGCGTGTGGATACGGGCGACTCAATGCGCCACTTCCCCGCAGCGCGAGCAAGCGTCAAGTGCTGGCTCGGCGCCAATCCGTAGCGCAATTCGATACCGCCAACATCAGCAGGGCCTGGCTCATAGAGTTGCGTCGACCGCCACTGCCGCGGATCGCCATCCACTGCAATGGCATGGAGCGATGCGTCAATACTGGCAGCTTCCGCACGACCAATCACGTGTGCCCACGCTCGACCCGCCACGGTGCGACGTCCAAGTTCAACGCTGCGTTCGCCGCCCGGCCACGCCAATTTCAAAGTTGCGGCGGGCGGCGTCAAACCAAGCGCCGCGCGGGCTGCGGGATCAATGGACGCTGGATCAATGGCGCGCGTGGTTTGTAGCGCTGCGCTGACATCAATCACTTCTCGGATGGATGCTGGATCCGCTGGGTGCGCAAACGGGGACTGTTGTATCCACCCCGATGCCGTGCGCACAAAGACGATCGGCTCTTCATTGCTGCGCGTCAATTCAATGCGATCAACCTGTTCAAGTGGAATCTCATCGGCTGCAAAGAGCGATGCGCGCGCGGAGCGATCCGCCGATGCGTCGCTACGCCCACGCACCGACCACCAACCAATCACGGCAAGCAACGCAGTGACCGCCAATATGTAGATGGAACGCGTCTTCATGTGCGCATCCTCCGGCGAACGACGACCGACGCGCCGAGTGCGGCAATCAGTGCCGGCACCGCGAACGCTTCCATTGATCCAACAATGCCAACCGTTGCGCGAGACAATCGAGGTAGTCGACCAACTTCACGGCCTGCACCCGATCCCGCCAGCAAATCATCGCGACCGGCAAGCCACGCCACTGCATTGACAAGCAGATCACGGTTGCCGGGGTTACGAAGCGCAATCCGCCCGCCACCAAGTGCGTCCGCAGAGTCCGCAACCGCCGTGGTCATCCACGTGGGCGATCCAACCAGCATGGCGCGCGGAGCATCGGAAACCAACACCACTGGAACTTCAGCGTCAAACCGCTTGGATTCAGGCGCCTCCATGCGACCCTTGAGGTCGCGACGCCAATCGTCTTCAATCCAACGTTCTGCGGCGGGTTCAATGCCAACCACTACGGAAACGCCCACCGCGGCAGGGTCTGATTCCAGGGGGATCGGTCGATCAAGTCGTAGGCGCTGACCGTCAATCGCCCGCCCAACGGCGCTATCAATGCCGCCCGCAACCGTGGTCTGCACAGCGCTGGTTTCTGCGCGATCGGGACCAGTTGGCACCAGTTCCAACACGGTGCGCCCAGTCTGCGCCGCCATGCCGCGACCGCGCAACAACGCACCCCATGGATCCTGCTGGCCAAGTAACGGCAGCAGACTTGGGCCAACGGAAAGCAAGACCGGTTCACCCTGCGCAACCAATCGACGCGCCACAGAGAGCAACGCACGCTCGCGCGGCGACTCATCAACAGAGTCACGGTCGGCAGGCGGAACGAGGATCCACACGACGGTGGTTCCGGCGGCAACTGCTGGCTGTGGGCCATCGGCAGGAGTCCATTCGCGCACTTCAAAGCGTGCGCCCCGCAGCGCATCAGCCGCGGCGGCGAGGTCGCTTCCGTCGGCAGAGGGTCGAAGAATTCCAAGGGCACCCGCATGTACAAAGACCGCCACCGGTGGCTTGCCAACTTTGAGCGCGCGCAGCGCGGACGCAATGGCCTGCTCACCGCGGAATCGGCGATCGAAAGAAATCGATCCGCCGCTGGCACCGGCAACCAACTGCCAGGCCGGAACCGTGGCAACCCCCGATGGACCAGTGATGATGGCGCAATCGCCAGCGGCAAGTGCCGCGCCAACTTCTGCACCCCACAACTTGGGAAGGCGATCAAGACCGTCTTGTGCAACGCGCAATTCACGCGCCAGCGCAGTGAACTCCGCGGGAGCGCCCGTGAGCCACGCGGCCAGCGCCGCCGAGTCAACGCGTTGCGCGGCGCGATCGGCCAGCGCGCGCGCAGCGGCGGCCAACTCTTCGCTCCAGTGCTTGAGATTGGCAGCAATTGCAGCGGCGGCGCGCGCCTCATCAGGAAACGGTCGAGCGTCCGACGCACTGCGCAACTGCTCAATGGAACGATCAAATGCACGCTTCTGAATCACCAATTGCACAAACCCACCGCGCAATGCGTCAAGCTCTGCCCGCGCCGGATCTTGCGCGGGCAGCGCCGTCACCAGGTCTTCAAGAAGAGGCGCCTGCACCGCGGCAACGCGTGTCAATCGATCAAACGCTGCACGACCCGCGCGGATCGCTTCGGCGTGTTGCTGCAGCGCGGATGCATCACGCGACTGCACCGTTTCCAACGCAGCTTCATAACGCGCGGCATCAGCAGGCTGGGTTGGATCAATACGCGTGGCGCGAATGTGACCATCCTTCGTTGGGCACTCAGCAATGCGTGCGAGCACTTCATCCACTTGACGCGCCACGCCCGCATCCGGCGCACTGAGAATCACCGCGATCTGCCAATCGCCATCGAGCGCACCAAGCGTTGCACGCGTTTCGCTGGCAAGCGTGTACGCGCGTGACTTGGTCATGTCACCCACAACACGCAGTCGCGGCGCGTCGGCCATTCCAACGATCGCCACTGCAATCACGGCACCGCAGCCAACGCCAAGCACAATGCGCCACCGCCCTGCCACGTGTGCGGCCAGTGACGCACGCGCCACCACCACGGTGGCCGCACACAGAAACCACGCGGCAATGACTGTGAAATACGCCACGTTGCCCGTGTCCATCAATCCGAGCAGAAAGTCATCGAGGCGGCGGAGCGGGTCGATCGAAAATCCAACATATGCAGCGTTTCCAGAAAGAAGCGCTGGAGCACTGCGCGCAATGGCGATCCAAGTCAGCCACAAGAACACCGTCAACAGATACGCCGCCACTTGGTTGCCAACCAATGCCGACATCAGAATGCCCGATGCCAGGTACGCGCTTCCCGCCAAGAGTAAACCGATGACTCCAGTGCACGCTTCCAAGTAGTCCGGCCGTGCGAACCACTCCAGCGCTGCAAGTTGTGCCACCACTGGAACCGTGATGGTGAGTGCAAGCAGTGCAAGGAGCGCCGAAAATTTTCCGCCGATGATGGCAGCAAATCCAACTGGCGACGCAGCAAGCGATGACCACGTTCCGTTGCGCCGCTCTTCCACAACGGAGCGCATGGAGATTGCAGGCGCCACCAACAACACCGCCCAACCGAGCGCAATAAATGTCCCGCGCAACGTGGCGGGCGCGCCGCTACGAAACACCGCTACCGCAAAGACGGTGCCAGCAAGTGCAGCAAAGGCGGCCATCACGCTCCAGCCAAGTGCGGATCCCAATTGCATGCGCCACTCGCGGCGAGCAACGGCCAAGGCGCTGCGAATCAGTGTCATGATGGCGCCCCCGGCAGTGATGGCGGAGTGAGCGGCGCGCGTGCCGGGTCACCAGCGGCATGCGATGACCCTGCGCCTACCCCAGCAAGTATGCGACGAACGATGGCTTCGAGCGGAATGGCGGATCGCTCCAACCGACGCACCGCGTTTCCAGCCGACACCAATACGCGCCCAGATTCTTCGGCAAGCGCGGTGGCGTCAACCCCGTCGGCCGCATCAATTTCACAAGCAAACCAGCCATCTGCAAGTTGCGCGCACCGCACCGCACGTACCCCGCGCACTCCGCGCAAGGAGGTGCTGGCGTCGACCGCGCACTCCACCAGCAGTCGCTCGCTTGCGGCGCCGACCGTTCGCAATTCAGCCATGGTTCCAGCCGCTACCACGCGACCGCTATCAATGAGCACAGCGCGATCGCAGCTTGCTTCCACTTCGGCAAGCACATGACTGGAGAGCAAGATGGTGGTCTCGGAACGCAAGTCTTGCAACAGCGCACGAAAGTCAATCACTTGACTTGGATCAAGGCCGGAGGTCGGCTCATCAAGTACCAAGACGCGTGGCGCATGCACGATGGCCGCTGCCAATCCAACACGCTGTCGATAGCCCTTGGAGAGTTGCCCACACAATCGGTGACGAACATCGGTGACGTTGCACCGCGCCAAGGCACGCGTCACTGCATCGGCGCGCAGCGCGCGCGGCACCCCGTACAGCTCGGCCCGGAACCCCACAAACTCGTTGACGGTGAGGTCTGGCTCCACCGGACTTTCCTCCGGGAGGTATCCGACCACGCGGCGCGCTTGGGCTGATCCTGCGTCCATCCGCAGCCCCGCCATGGACACCTCGCCGGCGTCGGGCGCAACCGCGCCGACCAGCATCCGAATGGTGGTGGTCTTACCGGCGCCGTTTGGACCAAGGAACCCGCACACCGCACCGGCCGGAACGGAGAATGTCACGTGATCGACGGCGATCACGCGTCCAAACCTCTTCACGATGCCGTTCGCTTCAATCATTGGGTGGAGGCTTTCGGCTTAGATGGAACCAAGGCGAAAGTATCCCCGGATTCTA
>DBCE01000235.1 GCA_002292895.1 Phycisphaerales bacterium UBA966 | reverse complement strand
CCAGTGGTGTTTACCGAAGAAGACGGCAGCACTGTGGCGGCAACGCACACGGCTCGCTTTGGCGAGATTGAAGAGCGGTTCTACGCATGTACTGCGAAGGGCCGTGAAATGTACGACCAGTGCCTCGTGCAGGCGGATGCGGTGCGCGACCGCAATCCGAAGTTGCCACAGCGAGATTTCGCTGCGTATGAAGCGCTTTATGCCGCGCCATTTGCGAAGTTTCCGAAGACGCTCCTGGAACTCATCGCCGCTGACCTTGTGTTTGCGCGCTTTGCGCCCACCACAGTGGGGATAGCCGCCGCTCAGGCGGGCAAGGTGACATCAACCGACATGACCGAACTGATTCGGCAGGGTTACGTTCAATATGAGGGATTGCGCTACGAGGACTTCCTTCCCGTCAGCGCTGCTGGCATCTTTGCTTCCAATCTCAATCAGTACGGTACGACGAGTACCGCGACGGTGAAGCCCACCTACACACAGAGCAACCTTGAAGAAATCATGGGGCGTCCGATCGTCGATGCAACCGCTGTGTATGCCGGCGTCGACGCAGCGTCTCGTGTCGATACCTATACGCAGCTTGGATTGCTGGAGCGGCTATCAGCTGCGGAGCGCGAGCGCATCAGAATACGACTTGCAGTTGCGTTATAAAACTTGCATTGTTGCCCATGTCCGCAAGTCCAAGACCGCCCGCGAGTTTGCGGGTGCCATTGATTTCCCCAGAACCAAAGGGAACGATGACACGCGTGGTGAGTTTGACTTCGCGGTCGCTGAAGTAAAAGTTCACGCCGCACTGCGTGATCCATGGCACATCAGCGCAGTCCATCCATGAGCCTTCGCCGAACACCTGAAAGTTGTCGGTGAGGAAAGTGCTGCCCTGCATGTTGACGCCAGAACTCCAGGCGAGTTGTGGCAGTCCAGCAGGATCGCGCATTAATGCAAACTGTGCGATGAGTGTGGTGCCTGACAGCGTTGCCCGAACATCGGTGGTGAACCCTTGTGCGCTTGGAGTAGGAGGCGATTCTGGATTCTGGGCGCGGCCACTTGACCACACCGTTCCAAATCCAAAAACCGCACCCGGAGTGGAATTTGGCAGACTTGATTGCCATTCAAGTTGTGACCAATTTGCGCCCAACTTCGCTTCGGCGCGCATTGCCACGGCGTAGGAGAGATTGCTGGTGGAGTCCCAACTGGCAGTGGTCTCATTCAGTTGGCTAAAAGTTCCGGCGATGACGCGCCAATCGTCACACTGGTATCTGGCAGAAACACCGGTTTCCTTACCTGCGCCGAAACGGTAATTGAAGATTGAGTATTCGCCCGCAGTGATACGACTGCTGCCGAAGAATTCACTTTCGATATCCCATGGAACATTTTGTAGCCCAACCGTACCAGTGAGGCCGTTTCCAAAGTCTTTCCTGACCCATGCGTACAGGGGGCGAAGTTGATTCGGCACAGTTACGAATCGGTCAGCCTGTGAGTTGTAGTCGCCGAGCAGCATCCAACTGATCGAAGGATCGACCAGGGTGCCGGAGAATGTGATGTTGATGCGGTGGGTTTCCATGCCCCACTTGTTGTCGACACTCTCTTGATTACTTGCAGAATTGAACACGAACCGAGTTTGGTCCATGATGCCAATTTTGAATGTCCAGCAACCATCACTGCTACGGATGAATGCACCGTGGTCATATCCGCACTGCGCACCGTCGGTGCGGAACGACTCTCTGGTTGCACTGTCTGCCAGCACATCCTGCACAACGGCGCGAATCTGCGTGGCGCGCTGTTGAGTGACCCAAGACTCTTGCTGCGCAGAACGAATCGACGCAAGCTCTGCGCGCATGGCAGCTATCTCGCTTTGTACGGTGATGGATTCCGGTGCGCCGAAGAACATGCGGATGGCAGACTAGATTGAAGACGCGGCGTTGGTAAACCATAGCAACCTGCTTTGGACGGTCGTAAACTCACTGAGTACAACAGATGGCTATGAATTTCGCTCTCTTTCGCCTGCGCGCGCAGGCCTCGTAAATCATGAGTCGTGCCATTGCTGCCATCACCTGTACCTGTGCCGTGGTGCTCACGTTGCTGGGTGCACCCCGCGTCGCAACTCACAGTACTGCTACGGTGATGGTCCCCATCCTGATGTACCACCATGTTGGCAATTGGGGTCCTGCGCGCCCAGATTGGGCTCCATGGGTAGTACTGCCAGAAGACTTTCGTGCGCAAATGGATTGGCTCGTGCAGCACGGATACCGAACCATCAGCTTTCGTGAATTGCTTGAGTGCTCATCTCGTGGTGTGGCCCCGGAAGGGAAGCCCGTCATCATCTCCTTTGATGACGGGTGGGCTTCGCAATGCGCGGTGGCTCGTGATGAATTGATGCCGCGCGGATTGCGTGCCACCTTTTTCGTCTACACGGCCGCAGTCGGTCCGGTTCCGAATGGGTCTGGATATGTTTCGTGGCAAGAGTTGCGCGAACTGGAAGCGGCTGGAAATGAAGTGCAGTCGCACACGGTTTCGCATGCTCGGTTGACGGATGTGTTACCCGAACAGTTGCAGCGCGAAATGCAGGAAAGCCGCCGCAAAATTGAGGCTGAAATGCATCACCCGGTTCAGGCGCTCGCGTATCCGTTTGGCTTGCATGATGGAACGGTTATGCAGGCGGCGCGGATAGCGGGGTACCAATGCGCGGTGCGTGCCGATGCGGATTCATCAATCGGCGAACCACTGCTGTATCGCATGCCCCGTCTGCGCATGGGTTACGGCGATAGCCTGGCGCTGTTCGCGGAATGCATGGAAGCGTCAGCGCGTAGCCACTGAAACTGCACGTGCGCGCCCGATGCGGCCACGTTCACTACGCAGTCGCGGTCTGACCGAGCGCCATCGCCAACTGAGCGCGCCGGTTGATTCCAAGTTTCCGATATACACGCCGCGTCAATTCAGCAACGGTGTGTTGTGAGATGCCGCATTGGCTGGCGACCTCACGTTTGGTGGATCCCTTCACCAGCAATTGCGCAATTTCGATTTCGCGCTCAGACAGATGTGACGTGACCGCTGAAACGACGCTCTTCGGTAAATCCTTACCGGGATGGCGTCCCAGGATTTGCAAGGTTGGAAGCGGTAGTACGCCCGGTAGCAAACTATCGACGTCCACCGTGACGTGGTAGTTACATGCCTGGGGCTCTTCTGGATTGGTGATGGTCTGCCGTTGGTTACATCGGTACAAGAATGCTTCCAGTTGCTGGAGCAGTCCGTACAACTCACGAATATCATCCCTGCTGAAGTTTCCCGCGTGGAGACTGTTCCAATAGAAATCTTTCTCCGTCTTGGCTGCGCGAGGCTTGATGAATCGGAGGATCTCCCGGCGTCGCTCTTCACAAAAGAGGGGCGCCATGGATGCGAGCGCCGCTTCGTCGGCGGGATCGCCAATTTCATAGGTGGTAACGATGGCTTGGCGGGTCACCACCCATGTGGGCAGTCGCCTTCCGCGCCCAGCGCGAATCATCGACGTGAGTCCGACGGCCTGGAGGGCATCCATGGCTGCCTGGATTTCCTTTGGCGAACGCTGTGCGCTCAATGCCACTTCCGCCACGGTTGCCGGGCGCCCAAAGCGCCGCAGAATTTCGAATGCGCACAGGTGGTTGACGTTCACCAAGGCCTCCCGGAGGCCTGGAGTACGAATATCGATGGGTGATGATTGTTCGGCCATCAGGTCACTCTAGGTGGGGGTGCGTTGTGGGTACGTGTCTTTTGGATAACGACCTATCTTTGCAGCCGGGGTGTAGTTCGATTGAGCCATATGGACACCCGAAAGTGTTGCTCCGGCGGTTCTTTCGCGGACTTTAGCGACCCCGATGCGACTATCAATCGAATGGATGATGAAGTTTCGCCCGGCTCGCCGCGCAAACAACCGAAAAGGATTTCGATCCCTGCCCTGATTCATCAGGGCTAGGTTATTGCGCCCCCGGGGTAAACCACTGGCTCAAATTAGTCATTTTATCAATAAAAACTGACAGATTGCTTCTGCCTGCTCGCGCGGCAGATGCTCCGAGTCCCCACCCGGGGTTTCATGGCGAGCCCACTCCATCGCCGAGTGACAGTGGGAGGTACTGACGATTCACGACCCACTTCTAACGCGCGAAGCACTTGCTGAACTCCCGCCGGACATCGCGCACAGCCCGTTGTTCAACGGTGATCTGGCTCCGACGCCCACCGGTCGTCGCACCTGGACCACGTACAACTTTGCCGCGTTGTGGATTGCCATGGCGCATTGCATTCCCACGTATCTGTTGGCTGGCGGCCTGATCGCCGTGGGCATGAACTGGTGGCAAGCACTGCTGACCATCGGTCTGGGCAATCTGATCGTGCTGATTCCGATCCTCTTGAATGCACATCCGGGAACCAAGTACGGCATTCCGTTCCCGGTGCTTGCGCGGAGCAGCTTTGGAACCGTTGGTGCAAACGTCCCCGCGCTCCTGCGTGCGGTGGTGGCATGCGGCTGGTTCGGCATTCAGACGTACATCGGCGGCGAGGCGGTGCGCACCTTTTTAGTGGCGGCCTGGCCCGCGTTCGATCAAGTCGGCGGCGGCGCCATGATCCTGGGATTGGGAATCCCATCCGCAATCACCTTCATGATTTTCTGGTCGATCAACATCTTGATTGTTTTGGTCGGTATGAACGCGGTGCGCGTCTTTGAGAATTGGTCCGCGCCACTCATCTTGCTGATGGGCGTGTGGCTTCTCATCTGGATGGTGAGCCGCGCCGGCGGTCTTGGGCCGATGTTCGACCGCCCATCCTCGTTTGCCACGAACGCTGACTTCTGGAAAGTATTTGTGCCGTCACTCACCGGGATGATCGGTTTCTGGGCAACGCTTAGCCTGAATATCCCTGATTTCACGCGCTTTGGCCGCGGTCAGCGGGAGCAAATGCTCGGTCAGGTACTTGGACTGCCCACCACCATGATCGCCTTCAGCATGATGGCAGTGATCATCACTAGCGCTGCAGAAACCATTCTGAAAGGAAGCGATCCGAAGACGTTGTGGGATCCGGTAGTGGTGCTTGCGCAGATCACTAGTTCCAAGGCGCCCGCTGGTCTTGACGCGCCGCTCTTGGCAAGCGAGGGAACGCGCATTGTGGTGGCGGTACTCAGTCTGCTGGGCGTGGCCGTGGCAACCATCAGTACCAACATCGCTGCAAACGTCATCAGCCCTGCCAATGACATTGCCAACTTGGCACCCCGGCATATCTCATTCAAGATGGGTGGGATAATCACTGGCGTCGTTGGCATTCTCATTATGCCGTGGAAGTTGCTGGCAAGCGCTGACACGTACATCTTTGACTGGCTGGTTGGATACTCAGCACTCCTTGGACCGATCGCTGGCATCATGATTGCCGACTATTGGATTCTGCGGCGCAAGGAACTTGATGTTCCGGATCTTTATCGCACCGCGGGGCGTTACGCCGGAACCAACTGGGTGGCAATGGTTGCACTGCTGGCGGGCATTGCGCCGAATGTGCCGGGATTCCTGCATTCCGTGCATGTGCTCGGCGGTGAGCCAGGCATCTTCACCCACATCTATCCCTATGCGTGGTTCACCGGTGTGGCGATCGCTGCCACCGTGTACGTGATTGGGATGCGCATCCGTCCTGGATTTGGCGTGCCGGTGCGATGACGTGAAAACGGGTTCGGTGAGCGGCGTTGGTGCGGCACTCTTACGCAGTGAGCGTCTTAGCGGCCACGGCGAGTAACACCACCGCCAACGCAACACGCAACCATCTCGGCGAGCACCAACCCGCGGCGAGGCTGCCCGCGATCACCGCGGGAACCGATCCAATCAGCAGGCTGAGAAGCATGGCGCCATCCACTAAACCTGCAAACAAGTAGCCGGTCCCTGCAACCATCGCCAGTGGAATGGCGTGCGCAATATCGGTGGCAACCAATCGGTGTGGTGTCATTCGCAGTGGATAGATGGCCACCAGCATCACGGTCCCCAGCGCCCCTGCTCCCACCGAGGTGAGCGCCACCAGCAATCCGAGCAAACTGCCTGCAAAGACGGTGAGCCCGCCTTGCCGCTCTTTGAAGCGGGCAGGTGCTGCGACGCGTCGATTGCGAGCGATGGCCTGCAGCCACGGCGCCAACATCAGACCGACCGCGGTCACTGCTACCACTACGCCGATCGCCTTGGTGAGCCACTCGATGCGTTCGAGCCGCATACCGATCGCCATCAGCACCACCACAGCGATCGCCACTGGAATGCTGCCCATCCATAGTCGGCGCACTACTTGCCAGTCGACATTGCCGCCGCGTTGGTGGATGGCGACGGCAGCCAATTTAGTGAGCGGCGCAAACCACAGGTCGGTCGCTACTGCCGTTGCTGGCGAGATACCAAAGAGCAGAATGAGAATGGGCGTCATCAGCGCGCCGCCACCAACACCGGTGAGTCCAACGACGCACCCAGTGACCGCACCGGCGATGACGAACGATCCGTCAATCATCCTTCGAACACCG
>DBCE01000001.1:1821-3786 GCA_002292895.1 Phycisphaerales bacterium UBA966 | reverse complement strand
CCGTACAGGCCCAGCGCGGCGCAGCCGCGCGCGGACCGGCGCAGCCGGGACGCTCTACGCCCATGAAGCGCAAGAGCACGCTCGCCGAAGGCGACCGTGCTCTGGAGCGTAATGGGCGGAGAGGGACTCGAACCCCCGAAGGCGTACGCCAGCAGATTTACAGTCTGCCCTCTTTGCCGCTTGAGTATCCACCCAATTTAATTGTCGCCCGGACCTCCGAGCTTCCCCGAGTGGCGTCGCCACCGGGCTCGGAATTATAACAAGACCCGCGCGCTCGCCAAACCCCAAGTATCTCTCAGAATTCATCGGAGTTCGCAGCCCGCGCCGCACCCATCCACTGCCCATGCAGTTATAAACCCCTCATGTCCGCACACGGCCCCGGCGCCCGCGAAAGCAGCCTCAAACTCGCGCTCACCTTCTGCATCATCGACCTCGCGTTGATGGGCACCGTTGCGTTCAACTCCAACTCCGTCACCATCCTTGGCGATGTGCTCAAGGAAGGCACGGACACGCTCGCCGTACTCGCCGCGTTCCTCACCGTGCGCGCCGTGCGCCGTTCGCCCAATCACCGCTTCGCATACGGCATCGGCAAGTTGGAGAACCTCGTCTCGATTGGCATCGGCGGCATGATGGTCTTGGCGGCGCTCTACATCACCGCGCACGCCGCGCAACATCTGCAGAAACCTCTGCAACCCGAAGGCACGCTCCCCGGCGTCGTCCTCTTCGGAATCTACGCAGTCATCAGTTTTGTCATCTGGGTGCGCACCCGCGCCGCTGCGCGCACGCAACCGTCTGCCATCATGCAGTCGCAAGCAAAACTCTGGTTCGCCAAAGGAAGTTTTGACACGCTCATGGGCAGCGGTCTCCTCGTCGCACTCATCTTCCGCACCCACGAATGGGCCTGGTACATCGACCCAATCGCGTCGCTCGTTGGCGTCTGCTTCCTGCTGCACGCCGCATGGGGCATGACATCGTCATCCGTCCCAGATCTCTTGGACGCCGCAGTGGAAGAGACCGTACAGATCCAAATCATGCGCGGTCTCGTGCAACACATTGATGCTTACGAGCGCATCCTGAAAGTTCGTTCGCGCCGTTCGGGACCGAATGTTTACGTGGAAATTTTCCTAGAATTTGAGCCAGAACTACGCATGCGCGAAGTGCAATCACGCATCGAAGCCATCCGCGCTGATCTTGAAGAGCGCGTCGCCAGCACACAAGTATTGATCTGCCCAGCAAGCCCGACGGCTAGCCTTATTTCGTAACGCCCGACGCCGGGGCCGTCCCCGGTCCAGCCGCGGCGGCTTCGCGCAGCGCTTCAGCGCGTGCTGGTGCCGAGCGGAACAACGAAGTCAGTCCGCTCAATTCAAATACCTGCTGAACCGGAGGACGCACAGCCGCAAGCCACACCGTTCCGCCGCGCGTTCGCGTGCGCTTGATGAGATTGATAAGCGTGCGCAACCCCGCGCTACTCACAAACGCAACATCACCAAAGTCAAGAACCAACGAACGATGCGTCGTTGACTCGATGGCCGCAACCACCTCACGCTCTACGCGTTCGTAATGAATGGAATCCAAGTTCCCATCAAGAATCGCGAGCGTTGCGTGCGACTGATCAATGATTTCAATAGTGACTTTCATGATCCGTCCAAATCCAAAAGCCGCCGACCGGACTTGAACCGGTAACCTCGAGATTACAAATCACGTGCTCTACCATTGAGCTACGGCGGCGGGGTTGACAGCGTACACCGCTCGCCGACTTCTTTCCGGCAACACTCAGCCCGCAGCCCCTGCCCCGCGCCACCGCTTCACAGCAATGGCAATTAAACCCACGTCCGCAGGCGAAATCCCCGCAAGCCGCCCCGCCTGCCCCAGCGTCGCTGGCCGGAATTTCCGCAGCGCCTCGCGCGCTTCCGCCCCAAGTCCGTTGATTGCATCGGGGTCAATCGCTGCCGGAATCGGCGAGCG
>DBCE01000001.1:0-1795 GCA_002292895.1 Phycisphaerales bacterium UBA966 | reverse complement strand
TCGCTCTCTGCGTGCCGCTTCACTTCTGCATGCTGGCGCACGATGTATCCCTCGTAACGCAACTCAGTCACCGCGCGATCAACCAGCGCATCGCTCGCCGCAACTCCGGCCTCACGCAACGCATTCGCTACTTCTGCCATCGGCACATCCGGCCTGCGCGCGCGTTCATGCAACCGCCCCGTGGGAATACGCACGGTTTGCAAACCCGCGCGCACAACTTCAAGCTCCGTCATACGAGCATCGAACGCTTGCACACGCTCGTCGCAAACAAGACGCGCGGCGCGCCCAATGGCAGTGAGACGCTCATCAGCGTTGTCAGCGCGCAATAGCAATCGATGCTCCGCGCGGCTCGTGAACATGCGGTACGGCTCCCGCGGCGTGCGCGTTACCAAGTCGTCCATCATCACGCCGATGTATGCCTGCTCGCGCCCAATGCGTATGGGATCTTCGCCCAACACGCGGCGCGCGGCGTTGAGACCGGCAACCAATCCCTGCGCGGCGGCTTCTTCATAACCACTTGTACCGTTGATTTGTCCAGCAAGAAACAATCCTGGTACGCGCTTTGTTTCGCATGTTGCATCAATTTGATGCGGCCACACCATGTCATATTCAACCGCATAACCCCAGCGCAGAATTTCCGCTTGCTCACAACCCGGCATTCCACGCACAATTCCTTCCTGCACATCAGCAGGCAAACTGGTGCTAATACCGTTGCAGTACACCTCGTCAGTAAACAAACTCTCTGGCTCAAGAAACACGTGGTGGCTTTCGCGATCAGCAAATCGCACCACCTTGTCCTCAAGACTGGGGCAATAGCGCGGACCGCATTCCGCATCCACCTGTCCGCTGTACATCGGCGCGCGATGCAGATTCTTGCGTATCAACGCATGAATATCCGCTGTTGTCTGTGTGATGCGGCAATCAACTTGCGGCAGCGCCGGAAACTTCCCAGTGGCAGAAGCACGGAGCGGCATGTCACTGAACGGCACTGGCGGTTCATCACCAAGCTGCGGCACCAGCGAATCCCACGCCAAACTTCCACGCCGCAATCGCGGCGGCGTTCCGGTCTTCAATCGACCGAGTTCAAATCCAAGCGAGCGCAACATGCCGGATATTCCCACCGCGGTTCCTTCGCCGACGCGTCCGCCTTCGGTGCGCGACTCGCCTGTATGCATGAGGGCGCGCATAAATGTTCCGGTCGTCAATACCACTGCGCCTGCGTGCAATTCGCACGCTTCTTGCGGCGCGCCGAACGCGCAGTACACGGGCTCTGCCATGTGGTGCCCTGCAAGGTTGCGTTCAATGGCGGCTTCGTCCACACGCACGCGCCGCCATCCTGCGGGCAATCGAACGCCTGCGCACTGCGGTCTACTTTCGCTGCTTGATCCTGCAACCGCGCTGGTCACAATGTCATCCACTGTTCCAGCAAACACTTCGATCGCTGCGCATGACGCAAGCAATCGCTGCACTTCCGCTGCATAGTGATACTTGTCACACTGCGCGCGCGGTCCGCGCACCGCAGCACCCTTGGACATGTTCAGCACCTTAAAGAGAATGCCCGCGTGATCCGTTGCGCGCGCCATCACTCCACCGAGCGCATCAATCTCGCGCACCATCTGTCCCTTGGCAAGTCCACCGATCGCCGGGTTGCAACTCATGGCGCCAATCTTGCCTGGATCCATCGTCACTAACGCCACGCGCCCACCCGCGCCGAGCGCCGATGCCGCAGCCCATGCGGCTTCAACGCCTGCATGACCACCACCAATGACAATGACGCCGAAGCGCTCCATCCCGG